>CAIMEK010000258.1 GCA_903839965.1 uncultured Acetobacteraceae bacterium
CGGCCGATGGCGGCTTGGCCGCGGCCTCGGCATTCCGGGCCCTGATGGCCGCGCCCGAGGATCTCCAGGCGGCGCAGAACCGCGCGCTCGCGGTCGCCGCCGCCTGGCGCGCGCAGGGCGGGCAGGGCGACCCGAACGCCATGCTGGCCGCGGCGGTGCCACCGGCCTCGCTGCCCGCGCTGCCGGCTTCGGCCGGCCTGGTCACGCTCGATCGCGACGGCCGTTCGGTGGCCTGCGCGTTCACCATGAACAACCTGTTCGGCACCGGCCGCATCGCCCCGGGCACCGGCCTGCTGCTGTCCGCCTCGCCGGGATGGATGCCGCCGGCGTTGCTGACGGCCGGGCTGGTGTGGAACCCGAACATCCGGGCCTTCCGCGCCGCCGTTGCCGCCTCGGGCCAGGAGGGCGCGCCGCTGGCCGCGGCCGACGCGCTGGCGCAGTCGCTGCGGTCGCGGATGCGGGTGATTTCCGCCCCCCAGCTGAGTGGCCCCAATGCCCCGATCGACCTGTCCAGACCGGTGTCGGTTGCCGACGCAACGGTGCTGCGTCCGGCGCCCGAACCCGGCCGTGCCGACGTGATCGGTTGTGTCGGCTACCTGCCCGGATCCGAGGGAACCTGCGGCTGGTCGGTCGATCCGCGTGGCGCCGGGCTGGCGACAGGAAGCAACTGATGGCGCTCAAGGTCGGTCGTGGCGCGGCGGCGCCGCCATTCCTCGTGATGGAAGTGGTCACCGCGGCCAATGCCCGGCAGGCCGCGCTGGCGCCCGGCGCGCCGCACGTCATCCGCATGGAGGTCGGCCAGCCCGCCACCGGCGCCCCCGCCGGCGCGGTCGCCGCCGTCACCGCCGCGCTCAGGGAGCGCGCGCCGATGGGCTACACCGAGGCGCTCGGCCTGCGCTCGCTGCGCGCGCGGCTGTCGCGGCACTACCAGGATTGGTACGGCGCGGACGTTCCCCTCGACCGGCTGGCGGTGACAGTCGGGGCTTCCGGCGCCTTCCCGCTGGCCTTCCTTGCCGCCTTCGACCCGGGCGACCGGGTGGCGATGGCGGCGCCGTTCTATCCACCTTACGTCAACATCCTCACCGCGCTCGGCATGCAGCCGGTGATGCTGGAGGCGGGGCCGGAAACGCGGTTCCAGCCGAGCGTGGCCATGCTGGAGCGGCTGTCGCCCCGTCCGGACGGGCTGATCGTCGCCAGCCCCTGCAATCCCGCCGGCACCATGCTGCACCCCGACGAACTGGCGGCGATCGCCGCCTGGTGCCATGCCAACGGCGTGCGGCTTATTTCCGACGAGATCTATCACGGGCTGCACTACGGCCACCCGATCGCCACCGCCGCCACGCTCAGCCCGAGTGCGGTGGTGGTGAACAGCTTCTCGAAATACTTCTCCATGACGGGCTGGCGGATCGGCTGGATGGTGTTGCCGGAAGACCTGCAGCGTCCGGTGGAATGCCTGGCGCAGAACCTATTCATCAGTCCGCCGCACATCGCGCAGGTCGCCGCCGAGGCGGCGCTGGACTGCGCCGAGGAGCTGGACGCGAACGTGGCGCGCTATCGGCGCTCGCGCGACCTGCTGCTGCGCGGCCTGCCGGGCGCCGGGTTCGAGCGCATGTGCCCGGCCGAGGGGGCGTTTTACCTGTATGCCGATGTGGGCGAGCGGACCAACGACAGCCGCGACTTCTGCGCCCGCATGCTGGCCGAGGCGGGAGTGGCGGCAAGCCCCGGGGTGGATTTCGACCGCACCCGCGGCCACCGGTTCGTCCGCTTCAGCTATTGCGGGCCGGAGGCCGACATGGCGATGGCGGCCGAGCGGCTGGCCGCCTGGCGGTAGCGGATCGACCGCCGCCGCGTCCAGCGGCGGCGGTCTGCTTCATCTAGCGGCGCCACCAGCCGCGTTTGCGCTCGGCGGTCGGAATTTCGTCCTGGCCGATCACCAGCGGCTTTACCGGTGGGCCGACGATCGGTTCCCGCGGTTCCTCTGCGACCGTCACGGGCTCGGGCACCGGCGCGGGAGCGGGCGGGGGAGCCGGCTCCGGCGGCTCGACAACCGGCGGTTCGGCAACCGGCTCGGGGACGGGCTCCTCGGCAACCGGCGGCGGGGCGGCGGGCAGCTCCACCTCGGCAACCGGCTCCGCCGGAGTGGCCGTTACCGGCTCGTCCGCCACCGCTTGCGGGGCCGGAGCGGGCTCCGGCGCGGGGGCGGGTGCCGGTGTCATCGGCAACGCCTGCTCCTGCTGCTCCATGAGATCGAAAATGTCGTAGGTCTGCCCGCCGAACGGGTCGGCCGGCGTCGGGCCGGTCCAGACCATGGACGGCGCCTCGGCCACCGGCTCGGCCGGGGCTTCGGTTTCATCGCGGCGCCGACGCCGACCACCGCGGCGACCACGCCGGTGCCTGGCCTGCTCGCTCTCGTCCTCGCTGCTCGGCGCATCCTCGCCCGCGACCGCCGGAGCGGGCTCGGCCGCCGCGACCACCGGTGCGACGGGTTCGGGCACCACCGGGAAGGCGCCGCGGGGGATTTCCGGCTGTTCGGCCACCAGGGGCAGCACCGGAGCGGCCGTCTCCTCGTCCTCGCCCTCTTCGGCCGAGCCCGGTGCACCGGCGATGCCCCGGCCGCCGCGCCGCCGCCGCCGCCGCCGGCGATGGTTGCTCTCCTCGCGTGATTCCGCTGTCGCGGCGGCTTCCGCGGGCTCGGCCACGGCCACCACCGCGGGCTCCTCCGCTTCCTCGGCCTCCTCGACGATGTCCGCGGCTTCGTCCGGCTCGGGCACCGGCGCCGGCGCGGCGGGCACCACCGGCGCCGGGCGCTCGGCCTCGGGCAGTTGCGCCCGCAGCCGCTCGATGCGCAGTTGCGGCGGCACCAGCTGGTCGTCGGCGGCGAACTGCACCTGCATGGCGGTGCGCGCCTCGATCTCCGCCAGCCCGTCGCGCTTGTGGTTGAGCACGTACATGACGACGCTGGTGGCGACGGCCACCTGGATCAGGCTGGCGCGGCCCTTGGCGCCCTCTTCCTCGATGGCGCGCAGCACGTGCAGCGCGCTGCTCTCGATGCTGCGGACATGGCCGAGCCCGCCGCAATGCGGGCAGGCGACGAAGCTGGTTTCCGCCAGGCTCGGCCGCAGCCTCTGGCGGCTCATTTCCAGCAGGCCGAAATGGCTGATCGAGCCGACCTGGATGCGGGCGCGGTCGACCTTCAGCGCATCCTTCAGCCGGCGCTCGACGGCGGTGTTGTTCTTCTTCGACTCCATGTCGATGAAGTCGATGACGATCAGCCCGGCCAGGTCGCGCAGGCGCAACTGGCGGGCCACCTCGTCGGCGGCTTCCAGGTTGGTGCGCAGCGCCGTCTCCTCGATGCCGCGATCGCGCGTCGAGCGGCCGGAGTTGACGTCGATGGCGACCAGCGCCTCGGCCTGGTTGATCACCAGGTAGCCGCCGGACCGGAGCTGCACGGTCGGCGACAGCATGGCGTCGAGCTGCGCTTCCACCTGGTACTTGCTGAACAGCGGCTGGGTGGTGTCGCGCCACATGATCACCTTGCGGGCGTGGCTCGGCATCAGCATGCGCATGAAGTCGTGCGCGGCGTGCCAGCCGGCCTCGCCGTCGACGGCGATTTCGTCGATGTCGCGCGAATACACGTCGCGGATGGCGCGCTTGATCAGGCTGGCTTCCTCGTAGATCAGCGCCGGCGCCACCGAGCGCAGCGTGTGCTCGCGGATGTCGTCCCACAGGCGCATCAGGTATTCGCAGTCGCGCCTGATCTCGGGCTTGGGGCGGTTGGCCCCGGCGGTGCGCACGATCAGGCCCATGCCCTGCGGGATTTCCAGCTCGGCGGTGATCTCCTTCAGCCGCTTGCGGTCCGCCGCCGAGGTGATCTTGCGCGAGATGCCGCCGCCGCGCGGCGAATTGGGCATCAGCACACAGAAGCGGCCGGCCAGCGAGATGTAGCTGGTCAGCGCCGCGCCCTTGGTGCCGCGCTCTTCCTTGACCACCTGCACCAGCATGATCTGGCGGCGCTTGATGACTTCCTGGATGCGGTAGTTGCGCATGAAGCGCGCGGTGCGCCGGGACCGCACTTCGTCGGTGGTGTCGGTTTCGCCGCCGATGGTTTCCGGCGGCGGCTGCCCGGACTCCGGCTCGTCGCTGTCCTCGTCGCCTTCGGCGGGCGCGGGCGGCACCGGCTCGACGGGGATGTACAGGTTTGCATCGTCGCGCCCGGCGTCGGGCGGCCCGGCCGGGGCTGGCGCCTCGGGAGCCGGGTAGGTGACGTCGCCGTAGGTCACCTGGTCGGCGATGGCGGCGGGTTGGGCACGCGGCGTGCGGCCGGGCTCGGGAGCGGGTTCCTCGTCCTTCGCTGCCGGGGCGGCTTCGGTCGGCGGGGCGGGCGGCTCGGTGGATGCCTGGGCTGCGGGCGGCTCGGCGGCCGGGACGGCCGGCGGTTCCGGGGCAGGCGGCTCCTCGGCCGCGACGACAGGTAGCTCCGGCGCAGGCGGCTCGTCGGGGGCGACGGCGGACGGCTCCGGTGCAGGCGGCTCGTCGGCGGCGACGGCGGACGGCTCCGGCGCAGCCGGCTCGTCGGCGGCGACAACAGGGCGTTCCGGGGCGGGCGCTTCCTCGGCGGCAACAACTGCCGGCGCCGCGCTTTCGTGGCTGGCCTGCCGATGGCCGTGCTCGGACGCCCGCGACCGCGCCGGCGGCGCCTCGTCTTCGTCCTCGTCGTCCTCCTCGTCCTCGCTGGCCTCCTCGGCCTGCAGTGCCAGCAGGCGCTGCCGGTCGGCGACGGGGATCTGGTAGTAGTCGGGATGGATCTCGCTGAACGCCAGGAAGCCGTGCCGGCCGCCGCCGTATTCCACGAAAGCGGCCTGGAGGCTGGGCTCCACGCGGACGACCTTGGCGAGGTAGATGTTGCCTTTGAGCTGCTTCTTGGTCGATGTCTCGACGTCGAAATCCTCTAGGCGGTTACCATCCAGCACCACCACGCGGGTTTCTTCCGCGTGGGTGGCGTCGATCAGCATGCGCTTCGTCATACGGTGCGGAACTCCGATACGCCGCCCGTCCTCGGGCGCGAGGCGCCGGGCCGACGTCATGTGAAGGGGGGGAGCCGGACCGCAGACCAGAACGAACGGGAGAGAGCCTGGGGAGATTGCCCGCAACTGCCTGCATGGCCGCGTTCGCCATCACCCCGATCAGGCGGGTGTGGCGGCGGGAATCGCGCCCTTCGGCGTCGGTCCCGGCGGTCTCGAGCGGCGTCGCGGCGGACAATCGGGTCCCCTGTGTCTGCGGGCAGAGCGCACGCGCGCGCACGGCCCCGGTGAATTCAGTGCGCCTGCCGCCAATCGGGCGACCCCCGGTGTCGGGCCGCGCGCGACCCGCGATGCGTGATGCACCAGGCCGGCACAAGGCCACGACGGCACGGGCGGCGGCGTGGTCGTGGGCAGGCGCCGTATCCGGGCTCGCTTGGTCTGGCCGAGACTGGCACCGCCGCGGATCGGGCTCCCACGGGGCATCGCAAGCCCCCCGGGCACGCCACCGGAGCGTGTGGCAACCATGAAGCAATCCCGCCCCCGCCGCAAGGAGGAAGCCCGAAGGCCTGGCATTCGCCCCGGTCGGCCGATAACAATTATGCGACTGCGCTGGTTGACTGTCCGGCGCCCGGTGGCGCATTGAAGCGGGGAGAGGTGACGTAATGAAGAAAGTGAAAGTGGGTCTGCTCGGCAGCGGCTTCATTGCCGCGCTGCACATGAATGCCTTCCGCCGTGTCTACGGCATCGAGGTGGAAGTGAAGACCGTCATCTCGCTCGACGACCACCTGGCCGAATTCGCGCGACAAAACGGCATTGCCCAGACCGGGCGCGACTGGCGCGCCTTGCTCGGCGACCCCGAGATCGACGTGGTCGACATCTGCACGCCGACCGTTCTGCATCCGGAAATGGTCGTGGCCTGCATGCAGGCCGGCAAGCACGTGATCTGCGAAAAGCCGTTCACCGGCTATTTCGGTCGCCCCGGCGACCCCACGCCGATCGGCACGCAGGTGCCGAAGAAGCTCATGTACGAGCGGGCGATGGCGGAAATGGATGCGGCCTCGGCCGCAATCCGCGCGAGTGGGAGACTGTTCTGCTACGGCGAGGACTGGGTGTACACGCCGGCGGTGGCCAAGACCGCCGAGATCGTGCGGGCGAGCGGCGACAAAATCCTGTTCATGAAGGCCGAGGAGAGCCACAGCGGCTCGCACGCCGCGCATGCCTCGCACTGGTCCTCGGCCGGCGGCGGCGCGTTGATGCGACTCGGCATCCATCCGATCGGCGCCGTGCTCTGGCTCAAGCAGGTGGAAGCCAGGGCGCGCAAGGAAACCATCACCGTCACCGACGTGACCTGCGATGTCGGGCGGATCTTCCCGACGCTCACGCCCGCGGAGCGCACCTATTTCGGCGCCAAGCCGGCCGACGTGGAAGACTGGGCGATGCTCAGCCTGACCTATTCGGACGGCACCAAGGCAACCATCTTCGGCGGCGACGTGGTGCTCGGCGGCACCCGCAACCTGATGGAAACCTACACCACCGGCGGCGCGCTGTTCGCCAACATCGAGCCGAACAGCCACGTGGTCACCTACCTGACCGACGAGAGCCGGCTGCGCAACGTCTACATCGCCGAAAAAGTCGATCGCAAGACGGGTTGGCAGTTCGTCTGCATCGATGAGGACACCACCCGCGGCTACACCGGCGAGATCCAGGACTTCATGGAATGCATCACCGTCGGGCGCCAGCCGCTCGCGGGCATCGACCTCGCCTGTGAGGCGGTCAAGATCGCCTATGCCGGCTATTGGGCGGCCGAGGAGGGGCGTCGGATCAGCCTGTAGCGGCCTGCCGCGTCGCGCGGTCCCCGCTGCGGAGCGCCCGGCGCCGAACGCCAGCCCCTGCAAGACAGCCCAGCCCCTGCAAGACAGCAACTTGGAGAACGACATGGAACAATTCGGATCAAGCTTCCGGCCGGGCCGCCGTTCGTTGTTCGGCCTCGCCGCGGGGCTGCTCGGCGCCGCCACGGTGCCGGCGCGGGCGCAGAACATCAACTGGAAGCCGGCGCGGCCGATCAACCTGATCGTGCCCTGGGCCGCCGGCGGCGCGACCGACCAGGTGACCCGCCAGGCGGCGCTGGAGCTGGAGAAGCCGCTCGGCCAGACCATCGTCATCATCAACCAGCCCGGCGCGTCGGGCGCCATCGGCACCAACAGCTGCCTCAGCGCGGCGCGCGACGGCTACACCTGGACCGCCGGCGCGGCGCAGGACCTCGGTTCCTACGAAACGCTCGGCACCGGCAAGGCCCGGATCACCGACTGGAACCTCTATCTCAGCATCGCCAATGTGTGGGTGCTCGCGGTGCCGGCCAACTCGCCGTACAAGTCGGTGAAGGACCTGATCGCCGCCATGGCCGCCAAGCCGAACGGCGTTTCCTGCGCCGTCGCCGGCAGCACCTCGGGCATGGACCAGATCGCCAAGGCGGCCAATGTCACCTTCCGCCGCGTCAAGTACGACGGCGGCGCGCCGGCAGTGATCGCCACCGTGTCGGGCGAAACCGAGACCACCACCCAGCTCGCCAGCGAGGAAGCGGACATGATCCGCGCCAAGAAGCTGGTTCCGCTGGCGGCGATCGGCAACCAGGCCTTGCAGCTCGACGGCTACGGCGTCATCCCGGCGTTGTCGGACAGCATCCCCGGCTTCACCTCGCCGGCCAACTCCTTCGGCATCTTCATTCCCAAGGGCGTGCCGGACGAGGTGGTTGCCACCATGAACCACATCTGGACCACCACCATCGCCAACAGCGAGGTGATGAAGAAATACGCCACCAGCCACGGCGCCCTGTTCGTGCCGGTATGCGCCGACGCGGCGCAGAAGCTGGTGTTCCCGGCGGTGCAGTTCAACGCCTGGATGCTGTTCAACACCGGCCAGGCCAAGGTGAAGCCCGACACCGTCGGCATTCCGGCGCCGTGACCATGCCGGACCCGCTCCAGCAGGCGTCGCCCGGCGCGGGTCCGCCGCCGGCCTGCGTTGACCGGACCGATCGCTGGGAGGGCCTGAGCTGGGTCCTCCTGGGCGCGCTGATCCTGGGGATGTCGTTGTCGATGGACCGCCTGGAAAACCAGGGCGTTGCCTTTTACGGCGCTCCTGGATTGCTGCCGGGCCTGCTCGGGATCGTCATGATCCTGTTCGGCAGCACGGTGGCGGCGAGGCGGGCACCGATTCCGGTGTCGGCCGAGGAAGCCGCGTTGCGTCGTTACCACTTGCAGCCAGGTCGGCTGGCGGCGGTGCTGGGGCTCTGCCTGACCTACAGCTTCGTGCTGGTCGGGCGCGGCCTGTTCTACTGGGTGTTCGGCTTCAGCCTGCCGTTCTGGCTCGCCTCCTCGCTGTTCGTCACCACCGCGATCCTGGTGCTGCAACATCCGCAACGCAAGGAGGCCGGACGCAAGCTCGATGCCCGCGCCATCGGTTTCGCGCTGCTGATCGGCTGCTGCGCCGGGGTGGCCGCTACCCTGGTGTTCGAGCGCTTCTTCCTCGTCCATCTTCCCTGAGCGCCGGAGGCTCCATGTTCAGCGGCCTCTCCAACCTGGGCCACGCCTACTACGCCGTCTTCAGCTTCCCCTCGATCGTCTATGGCCTCGCCGGGGCACTCTGCGGCGTCTTCGTCGGCTGCCTGCCGGGGCTGTCGGCGACGCTGTGCATCGCGCTGCTGACCACGCTGACCGTCCGGATGCCGGCCAACGACGCCATCCTGGTGCTGGTCTGCTCCTATGTCGGTACGCTCTACGGCGGTTCCCGCTCGGCGATCCTGCTGAACATCCCCGGCACCGCCGCCAACGCCGCCTCCTGTGCCGACGGTCACGCGCTGGCGCTGCGGGGCGAGGCCGGCCGCGCCATCGGCATCGCCACCTCCGGCGCGTTTTCCGGCGTGCTGTTCGGCGTGATCTGCCTCGCCCTGCTCACCCCGGTGCTGGCGCGGGTCGCGCTCTCCTTCGGCTCGTATGAATTCTTCTGGCTGGCGCTGTTCGGCGTCACCATGTCCGGCCGCCTGGTCGGCAACGATCCGATCAAGGGCTGGCTGATGGGCATGCTCGGGCTGTTGGTGGCCCAGATCGGCCAGGATGGGCTGTATGCGCATGACCGCTTCACCTTCGGGCTCGACGAGTTGTCCGGTGGCATCGCCATCATCCCGGCCCTGGTCGGCGCCTTCGGCTTCTCCGAAATCCTCACCACGCTCGCAAACCCCACCGGGCGGATGGTGGAACTGAAGGATTCGGTGCTGCCGCGCTTCCGCGAGGTGATCCAGTACTGGCAGACCTCGCTGCGCTCCGGCGCGCTGGGGGTGCTGACCGGCCTGCTGCCGGGCGTGGGCGAGGATGCCGGCGCGTGGATGTCGTACGCGGCCGCGCGCATGTTCAGCAAGGAGAAGGACCAGTTCGGCCACGGCTCGATCGACGCGCTGATGGCGGCGGAAACCGGCGACATGTCGTCCATCCCGGGGCACATGATCCCGATGCTCTCGCTCGGCGTGCCCGGCTCGGCGCCGTCGGCGGTGCTGATGGCGGCGATCATCATCCACGGCATCCAGCCCGGCCCGATGCTGATGATCGACCACCCGGAGTTCATCCTCGACGTGGTGGCGATGACCTCGCTGGCGATGTGCAGCATCCTGGTGTTCGGCCTGTTCCTGGTGCGGCCGCTGCTGCAGGTGCTGCGGGTGCCGCGCGCGGTGCTGATGCCGATCATCTTCCTGCTCTGCAACATCGGCGCCTTCGCCACCGCCTCGCGGCTGTTCGACATCTACGCCATGGCGGTGATCGGCGTGATCGCCTTCTTCCTGCGCCGGCGCGGCTACCAGATGGCGCCGTTCGTGCTGG
This sequence comes from uncultured Acetobacteraceae bacterium, assembly GCA_903839965.1. Lineage (GTDB taxonomy): Bacteria > Pseudomonadota > Alphaproteobacteria > Acetobacterales > Acetobacteraceae > Rhodovastum. Next base: position 9,887 of record CAIMEK010000258.1, read on the forward strand.
GGCTGGTGCTCGGGCCGCTGCTGGACAAGAGCCTGCGCCGCGGCCTGGTGTTGTCGGACGGCAGCCTGCTGCCCTTCTTCACCCGGCCGATCTCGATCGCGCTGGCCACCGCCATCCTGCTGACCATCGTGCTGCAGATGGCCTCCGTGCGGGCGGCGCTGGCCCAGATGTTCCTGCGCGGCCGGGCCCGCGAGCAGGGCTAGCCGCAGCCTCGGCGCGGCAAGGCCCGGCTTGTATTCGCCGGCCGATGCGACGACAAATCCCGCCGCGGAAACACCGGATCGAACCAGCAAGCTTAGGTGGAGAACGCCATGGAACAAGCAAAGTCCTGCTGCACGCCGGGCCGGCGCTCGTTGTTCGGCCTCGCGGCCGGACTGTTCGGCGCCGCATCGGTGCGTGCGCATGCGCAGGATGCGGCCTGGAAGCCGACGCGGCCGATCAACCTGATCGTGCCCTGGGCGGCCGGCGGATCGACCGACTCGGTCACGCGGGTGGTGGCGTCGGAGCTGGAGAAGCCGCTGGGCCAGACCATCGTCATCATCAACCAGCCCGGCGCATCGGGCGCCATCGGCACCAACAGCTGCCTGAACGCGGCGCGTGACGGCTACACCTGGACCGCCGGCGCGGCGCAGGACCTCGGCGCCTACGAAACGCTGGGCACCGCCAAGGCGCGCATCACCGACTGGAACCTGTTCCTGTCCATCGCCAACGTGTCGGTGCTCGGCGTCAACATCAACACGCCGTACAAGACGCCGCAGGAGTTCATTGCCGGCCTGAAGGCCAGGCCGGGCGCGATCTCGGTGGCCACCGCCGGCGTCACCTCCGGCGGCCATGCCGCGATGGACATGCTGGCGAAGGCGGCGGGCGTCACCTATCGCCACGTCACCTACGACGGCGGCACCCCCTCGGTGATTGCCACCGTGTCGGGCGAGGCCGACGCCACCAGCCAGCTCGCCAGCGAGGAAGCGGACATGATCCGCGCCAGGAAGCTGCGTCCGCTGTTCACCTTCAGCGACAAGCCGCTCGACCTGGAGGGTTTCGGCACCATTCCGCCGCTGTCGGCCACGCTCGCCGGCTTCACTGCGCCGGTGAACTATTTCGGCATCTTCATCCCCAAGGGCGTGCCGGACAACGTGCTCGCCGCCGTGCACCAGGCCTGGACGAGCACCATCGCCAACAGCGACCTGCTGAAGAAATACTCGGTCAGCCACGGCGCCCTGTTCGCCCCGGTCGACGGCGAGGCGGCGCAGAAGGCGGCCTTCCCGGCGGTGCAGGCGAATGTGTGGATGCTGTTCAACAACGGCCAGGCCAAGGTGAAGCCGGACACCGTCGGCATTCCGGCGCCGTAGCCTCAGGCTGTGCCGCCGCTCCAGCGGTGGCGGAAGGCGGCCAGCGCCGGCAGGGCCTGGCGCGGGTGTGGGCGTTGCGGCGCTGGCTCGTCGGCGGGGCCGGCCGGTTCACGCCAGGCCAGCGCGTCGGCGCCCAGCAACCGGCAGCGCAGCCACAGGTCCACGCTCTCCAGCGCGGCGCC
>CAIMEK010000259.1 GCA_903839965.1 uncultured Acetobacteraceae bacterium
CGCATCGGCCAGGGCCGCGAAAACGCCAAACAGTTCCTGCGCGACAAACCCGACGTCGCGGCTTCCATCGAAAAACGCGTCCGCGACGCCTCCGGCGTCGTCGCCAACGCCATGATGGCCGCGACCGAGACTGAGGACGCGGACGCGGCCGAGTAGGACCGTACCAGGTCCGACGCGCGCCTTCGCGCGACGGGCCTCGCCGGCAACGGCGCAGCATGGTCCACGCGATGCATCCGAAGCCGCATCGTGCGGCTGGCGGCCGGCGGAATACCAACGGCGATTGTATCAATGTCGTTGACTTGGCCCGACTCCTGGCGCGAAGTAACGAAGTGTTCTTTCATCGTTCAGAAGGGATGAACCCGTGATACTTGGTGAAGGAGAGTACCGCTACAGCATCGAGGAGAACTGGGCGAAGCTGCCGGACAAGTGGAGCTTCAAGGATGTGGCTTCCGTAGCGGTAGACCGGCACGACCGGGTATATGCTTTCAGTCGCGGCGAACATCCGATGATCGTGTTCGACGCCGAAGGCAACTTCCTGCGTTCCTGGGGCGAGGACATCTTCACGCGCGCGCACGGCCTGCACATGGGACCCGACGATACGATCTACTGTACCGATGAGGGTGATCATACGGTCCGCAAGTGTACGCTCGACGGCAAAGTGCTGCTGGAGATCGGCATTCCCGGCAAGCGGGCGCCATATCTGAGCGGCGATCCCTTCAATCGTTGCACCCATACGGCGCTCTCGCCGCAAGGCGATATCTATGTCAGCGATGGCTATGGCAACGCCCGGGTACATAAGTACGCCCCGGATGGCAGGTTGCTGTTGTCCTGGGGCGAGCCTGGCATGGATCCGGGACAGTTCAACCTGCCCCACAACATCACTTGCGACGCGGATGGCTGGGTCTACGTGGCGGACCGGGAGAACCATCGGGTGCAGGTGTTCGATGGCAACGGCAAATACGAAACCCAGTGGAACAACCTGCACCGGCCGAGTGCTCTTTACATGCCGCCTGGGAGATGCCCGATCTGCTATATCGGCGAATGTGGTCCGGTGCTGTCGACAAACCGCAAGTCGCCAAACCTTGGGCCCCGGATCAGCATCGTTGATCACAAGGGCAAACTCCTGGCACGCCTGGGCGATGCCAGCGGCGGCGGAACCGCTCTGGGGCAGTTCGTCTCCCCACACGGCATCGCGGTCGACTCCACCGGCAGCATCTATGTCGGCGAGGTGTCCTATACGGCCTGGCCGAACCTTTTCCCGGACATGCCGCTACCCGATCCGCTGCGGACGCTGCAAAAGCTCACAAAAATCAAGGACGAGGTCGTAACCACGACCAAATAGGCCGGCGTGCGCGAATTGGCGTCATTGCCATCGAAAAACAGCTACCGCGGAATGCTGTGCTCCCGGGAGGAGATCATGACGACACGCAGGCAGGTGGCGACACGCAGGCAGGTACTGGGCTACGCACCGGCGTTGGCTGTTGCGGCGCCGGCGGGCGAGGCTCTCGCGCAGACCGTTGCTGCCGGCAGCGACCTGCATCGGTCCGGCCTGGTCGGCACGCTCGAAGGCGCCATGCAGGTCAGCACCGTGCCAACCTCGTTCCATGAAGCGCCGATGCTTGCCGAACTGGTGAAGCAAGGCAAGCTGCCGCCGGTGGCACAACGCCTGCCCGCCGAACCCATGGTGCTCAAGCCCGTGGATACCATCGGTCGTTACGGCGGCACCTGGCGGCGCGGGTTCATCGGCCCATCGGACGGCGAGAACGGCAACCGCATCAATGCCTCCGACAAGCTGCTGTTCTGGGACCCCACCGGCAGCAGGATCGTGCCTGGCGTCGCCAAGGGCTGGGAGATGAGCCGCGACGGCAAGACCACCACCCTGTTCCTGCGCAAGGGCATGAAATGGGGCGACGGCGCACCGTTCACCGCCGAGGACTTCGTGTTCTGGTACGAGGATATCTACCTGAACAAGGACATCGTGCCGACGCCGATTGCCGACCTGTCGCCCGCCGGCAAGCCCGGTCGGCTGGTGAAGATCGACGCGACCACCGTGCAGTTCCAGTTCGACGTCCCTTACTTCCTGTTCCTTCACCGGCTCGCCGGCGACACGCTGATCGGTGGCGGCCAGTCCATCCAGCAGTCGATGGGCAACAACTTCGGCGCCTACAGCCCGGGCCACTACCTCAGGCAATTCCTGCCAAAGTACTCTTCCGAGGCCGAGGTGAACCGGCGTGCCCGCGAAGTGGGCTACGAGAACTGGGGCCGCATGCTGAACGCCAGGAAGGACTGGGAGCTCAACCCGGACGTGCCGACGATCGGCCCGTGGCGTACCACGAAGCCGATCAACACGCCGAGCTGGGCGATGGAACGCAACCCGTACTACTGGGTGGTCGACACCGAGGGCAACCAGCTTCCCTACATCGACAACATCGTCATGACGCTGGCCCAGGACCTGGAGGTGGTGAACCTGCATGCCATGGCGGGCGACTACGACATGCAGGAGCGCCACATCGACCTGCAGAAGTTGCCGCTCATTCTCGACAACCGTGAGCGTGGCCAATATGACGTCCATCTCGACCTGGCTTACCACGGTGCGGATACCGCCCTGCACTTCAACCTCAGCTACAAGGCCGATCCCGAGGTGGCGAAGTGGCTGCAGACCGCCGACTTCCGCCGTGCCCTGTCGCTTGGCATCGACCGCGACCAGCTCAACCAGACATTCTGGCTTGGCCTTGGCACCCCCGGCTCGGCAGCCCCCGCCGAGACGATGCCGGAGAGCCCGGGGCCGGAGTGGCGCAAGAAGTGGTCCACCTACGAACCCGATCGCGCCAACAAGATGCTGGACGCTCTGGGCCTGGCAAACAAGGACAACGAGGGCTACCGGCTGCGGACCGACAACGGGCAACGCCTGGTGATCCAGGTCGAAGCCGTGAATGGCCTCCTGCCCTGGTCCAAGCACGCGGAGATGGTGAGCCAGCAGTGGCGCAAGATCGGCATCTACGGCGATGTCAAGCAACTGGAACGCAGCCTTGCCTTCCAGCGCATCACCGCCAACCAGGATCACATCAACATTTCGACCAACGGCGGCACGGAACTGATCTACCTGTACCCGCGGCACTGCCTGCCCGTCGACCCCATCGAAGCTCATCTCGGTATTGAAATCGCCAGGTGGTATGCCTCCAACGGCGCGCAAGGCACGGAGCCGGCTGACCCGGAAATGAAACGCGCGCTCGATTTGTTCCGCTCGGCGGCCGGGCAGCAGGAAGAAGAACGCAACAAGACGGCGCAGGAGATCTGGAAGATCCTGATCGACCAGCAATACTCCATCGGCACGGTCGGCCAGTCGCCTGCACAGTTCGGCGTGCGCATTGTCAGCCGCCGGTTGGGCAACATTCCCGGCCGCGCCTGCATCGCCCAACACTGCCGCACGCCCGGCAGTTCGCACCCGGAAACGTTCTTCTTCAAGGCTTGAGGACGGCGAAGCGTCAGCTGGGCAATGCCCCGGGCGATGCAAGTCAGGCGGGATGACTTGCACGGCCGGACTCCACCGGCCCGCGCACCTGCGTTCGGTCAAGCAACGGTCGGCGTTGCATCCGGGATGCCCGCGGCGCATGTATTGTTTTGCTGCCGCAAGCAGGCTGTCCACGAGAGCGGGTGCGGCGAGGAGGAAACCATCATGGATACGGTTCGGGCCGGGCAACGAGGGATTGATCCGTTGGAGCGCGAAACCATCCGCCGCGTGGCCTGGCGGCTGATCCCGCTGCTCATGCTGGGCTATTTCTGCGCCTACCTGGACCGCTCGAACGTCGGCATGGCCGCGTCCACCATGAACAACCAGCTCGGGTTCTCGGGGGCGATATTCGGCTTCGGCGCGGGCGTGTTCTTCGTCGGCTACTTCCTGGCCGAGATCCCGAGCAACCTGATCCTCAACAAGGTAGGCGCGCGCCGCTGGCTCGCCCGCATCATGATCACCTGGGGCCTCGTCTCCGGGCTGACCGCCTTCACCTGGAGCGAGTGGAGCTTCTATTCCATCCGCTTCCTGCTCGGGCTGGCCGAGGCCGGGTTCTTCCCCGGCGTGGTGTTGTACCTGACCTGGTGGTTCCCCTCCTGCTACCGGTCCCGGATGCAGGCGATTTTCTTTTCCTCCAGCGCCATCTCGCTGGTCATCGGCCCGCCGATCGGCGGGCTGGTGCTGCAACTGAACGGCGCGCTCGGGCTGGCGGGCTGGCAGTGGCTGTTCATCTTCGAGGCGGTGCCGTCGGTCATCATGGCGATGGTGACCTGGCGGTTGCTGACCGACAAGCCGGCCAACGCGACCTGGCTGCGGGAGGACCAGCGGGCCTGGTTGGTCGAACGGATGGATTCGGAGCGCGCCCAGCGCGAGGCGATCCACAAGTACTCGCTCGGCGAGGCATTCGCCAATCCGAAGGTATGGCTGCTGACGGTCGCCTGGCTCGGCCAGAACATGGCGAACCTCGGGCTGGTGTTCTTCATGCCCCTGATCGTTAAGGGGCTCGGCGTGTCCACCAACATGATCGGGTGGGTCAGCGCGCTGCCCTACCTGTTCGCCGTCGTGGCGGTCAACTTCTGGGGCTGGCATTCCGACCGCACCGGCGAGCGGACCTGGCACGTCGCCGGCGCTTTCCTGGTGTGCGCGGCCGGGCTGGTGGCCTGCATATTCATCGGCGGCAGCCACCCTGTTCTGATGATGGTGGCCCTGATCATCGTGGCGATGAGCGTCCAGTCCACCAACCCGGTGTTCTGGGCGATGCCCAGCGCCCTCCTGACCGGCGCCGCCGCGGCGGGCGGGATCGCCATGATCAACGCGGTGGGCAATCTGGGCGGCTGGATCGGGCCATGGGTGTTCGGGCTGGTGAAGGACGCGAGCGGCAGCGACAACATCGCGCTGCTTTCCCTGGCATTGGCGCCAGTCATCTCGGCGATCGCGGTGCTCCTGGCCGGGCACGACCGCCGACTGGAGCGCATCCCGCCGCGCGCCTAGAGCAATGCCGGCTTGAGCGGAATTGCTCGCCAGCAAAGACCCAGAGCGCTACCTGCTTTTCTGCAAGCGCTCTGGGAGGGCCATCGGCCCGCCCATCTGTGATGGGGTCGGCCCCTGGCCTGCCTACCCTTCCTGCGTCACCGTGTTCCGCAGCGTGCCGATGCCGCTGATTTCGACTTCCACGATGTCGCCCGGTTTCATCCACAGCGGTGGTTTGCGGTAGGCGCCCACGCCGCCGGTGGTGCCGGTGATGATCACGTCGCCGGGTTCCAGGCGGGTGAAGGTCGAGCAGTATTCGACCAGTGCGGGCACGTCGAACACCAGGTCGTCGAGGGTGGCGCGCTGCACTTCCTCGCCGTTCAGGCGGGTGAGCAGGCTTTGCCTGGTCACATCGCCCATTTCGTCCGGGGTGACGATCCACGGCCCGAAGCCGCCGGTGGAGGGGAAGTTCTTGCCCGGGGTGAACTGCCCGGAGTGGCGCTGCCATTCGCGCACGCTGGCGTCGTTGTAGCAGGCGTAGCCGGCGATTACCGAGCCGAAGTCGGCTGCCTTCACGTGCCGGCAGGCGCGCCCGATCACCACCGCGAGCTCGCCTTCGTAATCCAGGGTTTCGCTGGCGTTCGGGCGCACGATGGGCTGGCCGTGGCCGACCTGGGTATTGGCCCAGCGGGTGAAGATGGTCGGTTTTTTCGGCGGTTCGCGGCCACCCTCGAGGATGTGCGACAGGTAGTTCAGGCCGACGCAGATGATCTTGTCCGGGTCGGGGATGGGCGGCAGGAAGGTGATCTCGTCGAGGTGCCAGGAGGCGCCGGCCGGTGCCAGGCTCACGTGCGTGGCCAGGGCCGCCTTCAGTCCCGGCGCGCGGTCGCCGAGGTCGCTCACCGTCTCGCCGGTGGCCACTCCCCAGCTTGGCGTGCCATCGGGACGCAGGAAGCTCATCAGGCGCATGGCGCTCTCCCCTAGGGTTGCGCCGCCTTGCTCGCACCTGTCCGCCGGCTTGGCAAGCGGCGCGGCTGTGGCCCTATTCCGCGGTGAAGTGCGACGAGGCTTTCCACACCCCCGAGGCCTGCAGTTCGCGCGCCAGGTCCAGCATCAGTTTGCCGATCTGTTCGCAGGCCGGCGTGCGACCCGGCAGAGCGCACATGGCGAGTGCCACGGATCGGCTGACCGCGGGCGCGACGATCCGCAGCGCGCTCAGGCGCCCGGCGGCGACCTCCTCGTGCAGCGCGCCCTGGGAAACGATGGCGAACAGGCCCCCGGTGTGCAACAGGTCCCGGGTGACGGTCTGGGAATCGACCTCATAGGCCACGTTCAGGCGGATGCCGTGGCTTCGCGCCATGTTCTCCAGCAGCCGCCGCAGCGAGTGCAGCATGCCGGGCAGCACCAGCGGGTAGCGCTGCAACTGGTGGAATTCGACGCTGTTCGCGCGCTTCGGGAAGGCATCGGTGGGGCCGAGCAGGCAGAGGTCCTCGACCAGCATGTTGCTCAGCAGCACGTTGGGGCTGGGCACGGCGTTGAACAGGATGGCGAGGTCCAGGCGGTTGCACTGGACCCACTCCTCCAGGTAGCCGCTGAGGGACTCGGTCAGGTGGACGCGCACACCCGGCAGCTGCCGGGTGGCGCGCACCAGCAGCGGGGCGGAGAAGATGGCGCTCACCGACGACGGCAGCCCGACGCTGACCCGGCCCATGACCTGCCGTTCCGGCCCGTGCACCACGTTGGGCACCAGCTCGAGCTGGCGCAGGATGTTCAGTCCATAGTGGAGCAGCCGTTCGCCCGGTTCGGTCATCGAGACCCCGCGCGGCGTGCGCACAAACAGTTGGGTGGTCAGCTCGGACTCCAGCGCGGCGACGTGGCGGCTCAGCGCCGTCTGGGCCACGTTCAGGTGCCGCGCCGCGGCGGAGAAGCTGCCGAGTTCGGCGACGGTCACGAAGTACCGCAGGGGCCGGATGTCCATTTTCCCTCCTATATCGTTTCAGCATACCCCCCCCTGTGCAAATTGTCTTTCTTCCGATTGCGCGGCGCGTGAATAATCGTACCTGGTATGCCCGATACAAAGGCATCCGGGAGTTGAGCGCCAAACACCGCCTCCGTTGAGGCCTGTTCCGCTACCCGTACGCCGCACCCGTGCGGCATGCGGGCTGTCGATCCGGTGCCCGGCGGGCGCGGCAGCAGGCGCCAGAACAGAGGAAACGCAGGCAAGTGTTCGCACCGCCCGAAGTCATCCAGGCCGAAGTCTTCGCCAGCCTTCCCGACGAGTTCCGCCGGGTGAACGTGGTGGCGCCATGGGCGGCGGTGCGCCGCGGCGGCAAGCCGATCCACAGCTTCCTGGAAGGCCCGTCGTTCGATCGGGCGGGCAACCTCTACGTCACCGACATTCCTTACGGCCGCGTGTTCCGCATAACGCCGGCGGGCAAGTTCGAACTGGTGACCGAATACGACGGCGAACCGAACGGCCTGAAGATCCACAAGGATGGGCGCGGCTTCATTACCGACTACAAGAACGGCATCGTCGAACTGGACCTGAAGACCGGCGCCACCCGCCCGGCGCTGGAGCGGCGCTATTCGGAGCGCTTCAAGGGCGTCAACGACCTGTTTTTTGCCGCCAACGGCGACATGTATTTCACCGACCAGGGGCGTACCGGGCACCAGGACCCGACCGGCGGGGTGTATCGCTGGAGCGCCGACGGCCGGCTGCACTGCCTGTTCTCCCGGGGCTGCAACCCGAACGGGCTGGTGACCAACGCGGACGAAAGCGTGCTCTTCGTCGCCATGACCAACGCCAACGCGGTCTGGCACATGACCCTGATGCCGAACGACGACGTGACCGCGGTCGGCACGTTCATCCAGCTTTCCGGCGGCGGCGGCCCGGATGGCCTGGCCCTGACGGAGGACGGCGGACTGGTCGTCGCGCATGCCCGCATGGGCGTCGTGTGGGTGTTCGATGCCCTGGGGCGGCCGTGCTGGCAGGTGAATACGGCCGCCTCGGATTTCGTCACCAACATTGCCTTCGGCGGCCCCGACAGGAAGACGCTCTACATCACCGACTCCGCCGCCGGTCTCGTCCAGCGGGCGCGGCTGCCGGTGGCCGGACGTGCCATGTTCTCGCATCAATGAAACCAAACTGAAAAAAGCTACGGAAGGAAAAACCATGCAACCGGTGACACGCCGAGCCGTCCTCGGAACGGCCGCTGCCCTGCCGCTGAGCGCGCCCTTCATCAACCATGCGCTGGCCGCGGAGTTCACCTTCAAGGTGGCCCACGGCCTGTTCCCGGACCACCCGACCAACATCCGCCTCAACGAGGCGGCGGCCAATGTGGCCAAGGAGACCAACGGTCGCATGGAGCTGCGGGTCTTCCCGGCCAACCAGCTCGGCGGCGAGAGCGACATGCTCAACCAGGTTCGCTCCGGCGCGATCGAAACCTTCCTGATCGGCGGGCTGGTGATTTCCAGCGTGGTGCCGATGGCGGCGCTGGACGGCACCGGCTTCGCCTTCAACAACTTCGGCCAGGTGTGGAAGGCGATGGACGGCGAACTCGGCGCCTTCATCCGCACCGCGATGATGGCGCAGTCCAACATCTATTTCCCGCGCACCATCTGGGACCTCGGCTTCCGCCAGATCACCAACAGCGTGCGACCCGTCAATACAGTGGCCGACCTCGCGGGCATGAAGCTGCGGGTGCCGGGCGCGGCCGCCTATGTCGACCTGTTCAAGGCGCTGGGGGCCGCCCCCGTCAACATGCAGTTCCCGGAAGTCTACAGCGCCATGCAGACGCATATCGTCGACGGGCAGGAGAACCCGCTGGCACTGATCGCCACGTCGCGGTTCTACGAGGTGCAGAAGTACTGCTCGCTGACCAACCACATCTGGAACGGTTTCTGGGTGCTCATCAACAGCCGCGCCTGGCAGCGGCTGCCGGCCAACCTGCAGGAAATCGTCGAGAACAACTTCAACGCGGCCGGGCTGAAGCAGCGCCAGGACCTGGCGGGCCTGGAAACCACCTATCACGAGACAATGGCCAAGGGCGGCATCACCTTCAACGACAAGCCGGACACCGAGAGCTTCCGCGCCAAGCTGAAGAGCGTGGGCTACTACACCGACGTGCGCAAGAAGCTGGGCGACAAGGCCTTCGCATTGCTGGAAGCGGCCAGTGGCGCCACCCTCGGCTGACGCCCAGCCGGCGGCAGCGCTCCCGATAGCCGCCGCGGGCTGGTCGGGTTGGTCCCGGGCGAGCCGAGCGCTCGCCCGGGCGACCGGCTTCATCGCGGCCGTGATGGTGGTCGTCGAAATCTTCATGCTGCTGGCCACCATCATCGCCCGCTACATGTTCCACAGCCCGCTCACCTGGGGCGACGAGTTCGCCGGGTCGGTGTTCCTGTGGCTGTCGATGCTCGGCGCCGTGATTGCGTTGGAGCGCGGCGAGCACATGCGCTTCGGCGCCCTGGTGCAGAGCCTGGAACCGGAGTGGCGCCTGCGGCTCGACATCCTCGGTATGGCGGTGGTCGCGGCCTTGCTGCTGCAGCTCATCGGCCCGGCCTGGGACTACGTCGAGGACGAGTGGTTCAGCATCCTGCCCAGCCTCGGGTTCCGTTCCGCTTACCGGGTGGTCGGCATCGAGGGCGGCCTGGTGCTGATGCTGCTGACGCTGGCCCTGCAGGTGCTCAAGCGGGGGCATGGCAAGGTCACGCTGGGCAGCATCGCCCTGGTGGCGGCGGTCGGCGGCGTGCTCTGGCTGCTGGCGCCGGCCCTGGTGGCGATCGGCAACATCAACCTGCTGGTGTTCTTCGTCGTCATCCTGGGCGGGGCGATCGCCGTCGGCGTGCCGATCGGCTTTTCCTTCGGCATCGCCACCGTGTCCTATCTCGCGCTGACCACGTCAGTGCCGCTGAGCGTGATCCTGAACCGGCTCGACCAGGCGATGTCGCAATCGATCCTGCTCGCCGTGCCGATGTTCGTGTTCCTTGGCCTGCTCATCGAAATCACCGGCCTGGCGCGCGCGATGGTGGCGATCCTCGTGCTGCTGCTGGGCCGCGTGCGCGGCGGGCTGCAATACGTGCTGCTCGGGGCGATGCTGCTGGTGTCGGGCATTTCCGGCTCGAAGGCGGCCGACATGGCCGCGATCGCGCCGGCGCTGTTCCCGGAAATGCGCCGCCGCGGCGTCGACCAGGGCGACCTGGTGGCGCTGCTGTCGTCCTCGGCGGCGATGGCGGACACCATTCCGCCCAGCCTCGTGCTGATCACCTTCGGGGCGGTCGCCGGCATTTCCATCGGCGCGCTGTTCACCGCCGGCGTGATCCCGGCCCTGGTGCTGGCCGTGGCGCTCGCCGTGGTCACCTTCTTTCGCACCAGGAACAAAGTCGAGCCGCCGATGGCCCGGCTCAGCCGGCACGACGTGCTGATGACCGTGCTGTATTCCATCCCGGCGCTGGCGCTGCCCTTCATCATCCGCTGGGCGGTGGTCGAGGGCGTCGCGACGGCCACGGAGGTCTCCACGCTGGGCGTCACCTATGCCTTCATCACCGGGGTGATCATCTACCGGCCGATCGACTGGAGGCGGGTCTACCCGGCGCTGATCGAGACGGCTTCGTTGTCGGGCGCCATCCTGTTCATCGTCGGCTCGGCCAACGCGATGGCCTGGGCGCTGACGCAGTCGGGCTTCTCGGCCCAGCTGGTGGCGATGATGGCGCAGGTTCCAGGGGGCGCGATGGGGTTCCTGGCGGCGACCTCGATCGTGTTCATCGTGCTGGGGCAGATCCTGGAGGGCATTCCGGCGATCCTGCTGTTCGCGCCGCTGCTGCTGCCGGTGGCGCGGAACTTCCACGTGCCCGATGTGCACTATGCGATCGTGGTGGTCATCGCCATGAGCATCGGGCTGTTCGCGCCGCCCTTCGGCATCGGCTTCTACACGGCCTGCGGCATCGGCCGCGTGCCGGCGGAGGCCGCGATGGGGCACATGTGGCGCTACCTCGGGGCGCTGACCGTGGGGCTGGCAATCGTCGTCGCGATCCCCTGGTTCACGACCTGCCTGCTTTGACCCAACCTGCCTGCTTTGACATCGAGAAAGAGACATGAGCCTGAAGAAGAAGCCGTTCGATCCCACCGCCACCGGGCCGTTGGCGGGCATCCGGGTGCTCGATTTCTCGCGCCTGATGGCCGGCAACATGCTGACCCTGCAGCTGGCGGATTTCGGCGCCGAAGTGGTGAAGGTGGAAGTGCCGGGCGACGGCGACACGCTGCGGGACTGGCGATCGAAAGGCGTCAGCGCGCACTGGAAGGTCTACGCCCGCAACAAGAAGAGCGTCAGCCTGAACCTGAAGTCGCCCGACGCGCCCGGCATCATCCTCGACCTGGTGCGCCACTTCGACGTCGTGGTCGAGAGCTTCCGCCACCATTACCTGGAGCACCTGGGCGTCGGCCCGGAGCGCCTGCTGGAGGCGAATCGCCGGCTGATCATCGTGCGCGTTTCCGGCTTCGGCCAGACCGGGCCGTACGCGGGTCGTCCGGGCTTCGGCACGCTGGTGGAGGCAATCTCCGGCTTCGCCTCGCGCAACGGCTTCGAGGACCGCGAGCCGGTGCTGCCGCCGCTGGCGCTGGCCGACATGGTGGCCGGGCTTTCCGGCGCCATGGCAACGCTGGCGGCGGTGCGCGAGATCGAGATGCGCGGCGGCGCCGGCCAGGTGATCGACCTCAGCCTGCTCGACCCGATGGTCTCCATCCTCGGGCCGGAGGCGCTGATCTACCGGCTGACCAAACAGACGCGCAAGCGGGTCGGCAGCGCCTCGGAATCGACCTCGCCGCGCAACGTCTACGCCACCGGCGACGGCGGCTGGCTGGCCATTTCCGCCTCCACGCAGGCGATGGCCGAGCGGCTGTTCCGCGTCATCGGGCGCGACGACCTCAACAGCAACCCCGACTTCCGCACCAATACCGACCGCGTGCGCCGGCGCGACGAGGTGGACGCCATCGTCGGCGGCTGGATCAAAGAGCGCACGCTGGCGGAAAACGTTGCCTTCTTCGAACGTGAGGGCGTGACGGCGGCGCCGGTTTACGATATTGCCCAGTTCCTGCAGGATCCGCATGTCCAGGAGCGGGGCATCGTCGTGGAAGTGCCGGACGAGGACCTCGGCGAGGTGGAGATGCACGACGTGGTGCCGCGGCTGAGCGGAACGCCGGGCGCCTTCCGCACGCCGGCCCCGGCGATCGGCCAGCACAACGACGAGATCTACGGCCGTATCGGCTATTCGCCCGTGCGCATCGCGGCGAACATGTCCGCCTTGGCGTGGTGCTCCTCGGGCCGCAGCCGC
>CAIMEK010000260.1 GCA_903839965.1 uncultured Acetobacteraceae bacterium
ATTCTGCGGTTCGCTTCTGCCTGCCACCGAACACCTACCACCGAACACCTGCCACCTCTCTTGCGGCTAATCCATCGCCAACCCATCCGCACCCCCCGCCGCCAACCCCAGCATCCGGTTCTCCAGTTCCAGCCAGATGCCCGAACGCGCCTGCACGCGCTGCCGCATCAGGGTCAACAGCGCCAGCACGTCCGACGCCGTGGCGCCCTCGGTGGCCACCACAATGTTGGCGTGACGTTCGCTAACCACTGCACCGCCCACCCGCAGCCCCTTGCATCCCGCCGCATCCAGCAACCGCCCCGCAAAATCGCCCGGCGGATTGCAGAATACCGATCCCGCCGTGCGCAACCCCGCCAACTGCAGCCGCTGCGCGCGGAAGGCCAGCCGCCTGGCTCGGATGGCTTCCGGCGTGTCGGCCTGCAATCGCAATACCACCTGCCACGCGATCCGGTTCGTCAACGCCGCGCAGCGACGGTAGCCGAATCCAGCCTCGTTGGCGTCAACGATCCTGCGGCTGCCGTCGGCGTTCAAACACGTGATCCGGACCACGTGTGCAGCGATTCCCTGGCCGTGCGCCCCGGCATTCATCGCCAGCCAGCCGCCCAATTGTCCTGGCACGCCCTCGAGAAATTCCAACCCGGACAGACCCTCGGCTTCGAGACGGTCCAGCAGCGCCGGTCCATTCCAACCGCAACCGGCTTCCACTTCATCCTCCTGACGCGCCCAGCCGCGAAAGGCTTCGCCACGCAAGCGCACGACGACACCTGCCACGCCCAGGTCGCTGCCCCAGGTGTTGGCCCCCTGTCCCAGCCGGTGAACCGGCACACCATGTGCCGACGTCCAAGCCAACATCGCACCCAGCGCCGCAGGCGTCGCCACCTCCGCCACCACATCGGCTGGGCCGCCCACGCCGTAGAAAGTCATCGGCGCCAGCGGCCGCATGACCGAAACGCTCAAGCCGTCCACCTGCCGTAGCGCTTCGGCGGTCGCGCGGATCGTGGGGCCGCCGTCGTGATACACTTGGGTATTCGTCCGCCCTGGGGTTACCACCGGCGAGTTCTCGCCCCACGCCCCCGACTGGATCGCCGCCGCGGCCCATCCGGCGATCTGCACCACGTCGCCTGCACCCACCACCAGCAGCAGATCGCCCGGCCGCAGACGTCGGCGCAAACCTGCCCAGGCCTCGTCCAACGAACGCGCCAGCAGCACCGGCAGCGCAGACCGCAACCGGCGGAAGTGCGCGTGCAGGTCCGCGATGCCGCCACCCTCCAGCGGCGCTTCTGAGGCGGCGTACACCGGCGCCAGCACGAGTTCGTCCACTCCTTCGAAGGCCGCCGGAAACTCGGCGCCCAGCGCCCGCGTGCGGGTATGGCGGTGCGGCTGAAAGACCGCCAGCACGCGCTGCGCTCCCTGTAGCCGCGCGGTGGCCACGAGCGCCGCAATCTCGGCCGGATGGTGCGCGTAGTCGGAAATCACCTGGATGCCGCCGCCGGCACCCACGCGCTCGAAACGTCGCGCCGGAAGCTCGGCC
>CAIMEK010000261.1 GCA_903839965.1 uncultured Acetobacteraceae bacterium
GGTGAAGGTTTTCGGACGCCGGCCATCGCAGGCCGCGCGTCTGGGCACGGGGCCGGCGTACGGAAACCGCCCATGCACGAACCCGCGGGGGTGCGGGTGATGTTATGGGGATTTGAAGAGTGCGTTGTCCCCGAGGGGGCGGCGAGACGACGGCTGCGAGGAGCAGGTCGGCCGCAATGTGCCGCCGGATAGCGGCGCCGGATGGACAGAACGGTGTGCGTGCGTGTCACTGCCCCGGCGTGATCGCACCCGACTGGCCGGTCTGGCGGTCATTCGCGCGGTTGACGAGCCGATGATCGGCGCGAGCACACGGCCCCCCGGAGGCCGAAGCACGACGGCTTGGCCGGCGGTCTGATGTTGATCGGGCCGGATCACGACACGGGGGTCCCGGTACAGGCAGGCGACGATGGCGGCGCGCGCGCCCGAGCGGCACGGCCGAAGATCTCGATGACGACCATTCGGCCACCGCAGCACGGACATGGCGGACGTGGATCCGGTGGCGACGGGGCTTCCTTGGCCTCCGCCGGCGCTGGCACGGCGAGCAGTTCCCGGGCCCGCGCGAGGTTGGCCTTGTGGCCAGCGCTGGCAAAGAGGCCGTAGTGGCGGATGCGATGGAAGCCCTTCGGCAAGACATGGAGCAGGAAGCGGCGGATGAACTCGTCCGGGCTGAGCGTCATGGTGCGCTGACGGTCGGCCGCCTCACGGCGATAGTCCTTGTAGCGGAAGGTGACCCCGGCCTCGTCGAACGCGATCAGCCGGTGGTTCGAAATGGCGACGCGGTGGGTGTATCGCGACAAATAGGCGAGCACCGCTTGCGGCCCGGAGAAGGGAGGCTTGGAGTACACCACCCACCTCTTCTTGCGAAGCGGCGCCAAGTAACGGAGGAAGGCGCGGCTGTCATTCAGGCCACGCTGGTCACCAAAGAATCGGAGCCGACCTGTGGCCTGCAGCTGCTGCAGATTGGCCAGCAACAACCGCCGGAACAGCTTGGCGAGCACGCGCACCGGCAGCAGGAACCCGGCGCGGGACGGGACCCAGCGCTCTGCGTCGCGCGAGATCCCGCCGCCGGGCACGATCATGTGGATATGCGGGTGGTGCGTCATCGCCGACCCCCAGGTGTGGAGGACGGCGGTGACGCCGATGCGCGCACCGAGGTGGCGGGGGTCGGCGGCGATGATGAGCATGGTCTCGGCGGCCACCCTGAACAGCAGGTCATAAACCACCGCCTTGTTGTGCAACGCGATGTCGGCGATCTCGGCGGGGACCGTGAAAACCACGTGGAAGTAGCCCACCGGCAGCAGATCGGCCTCGCGTGCGGCGAGCCACTCCCGTGCCGCCGCCCCCTGGCACTTGGGGCAATGCCGGTTGCGGCAGCTGTTGTAGGCGATGCGGCGGTGGCCGCAGTCCTCGCACCCTTCGACGTGGCCACCGAGCGCCGCCGTGCGACAGGTCTCGATCGCCGACATCACCTTGAGCTGGGCCAGGCTCACGTGGCCGGCGTTCGCCGCCCGCCAGGCTGGTCCATGCATGCGAAAGATATCGGCGACCTCGAGCGCGGGTCGCACCGCGATCAGCCGCCCGGATCGTCGCCTTCCATCAGTAGCCGGAGATGTTCGAGCGGGCTGGTCACCGCCCGGATCGTCTTGGTGGCGACACGGGCATAGAGCGCGGTGGTGTCGAGCTTGGAGTGTCCGAGCAGAACCTGGATGACGCGGATGTCGACGTCCTGCTCCAGCAGGTGCGTGGCGAAGCTGTGGCGCAAGGTGTGCGGGGTGACCCGCTTCTTGATGCCGGCCGCCTCCGCCGCCTCGTGAACGGCCCGGTTGATCTGCCGGGTCGAGATGGGTTCGAGAGCGCTCCGTCCGGGAAACATCCAGCCCTGCGGCAGCATGACGCCGCGCCGCCTACCCTCGCGCCACCACCGCCGCAGCAGCTCCAGCAGCTGCGGCGACAGCATGGCATTGCGGTCCTTGCGCCCCTTGCCCTGCTCGACCCGGATCAGCATCCGCGTGCTGTCGATGTCGCCCATCTTGAGGGCAGCCACCTCCGACACCCGCAGCCCGGCCCCATAGGCCGTGCCGAGAGCCGCCTTGTATTTCGGCCCGGGGGCCGCCTCCAGCAGCCGCCCGACCTCCTCGCCGCTGAGCACGGTCGGCAGCCTGCGGGGGTGGCGGACCAGGACAA
>CAIMEK010000262.1 GCA_903839965.1 uncultured Acetobacteraceae bacterium
CACCCACGACCCCGGCGTGCAGGCGCTGGCCGACCGCCTGCAGCCGCCCTCCGCGGCGCACTGGCTGGGCACCGACGAGCTTGGCCGCGACGTCTATTCCCGCCTGCTCTACGGCGGCCGGGTCACGCTCGGCATGGTGGTCGCGGTGGTGCTGATGGTGGCCCCGCTGGGGCTCGCCATCGGCTGCATCGCCGGCTACGCGGGCGGCCTGCTGGACCGCGTGCTGATGCGGGTGACCGACATCTTCCTCGCCTTCCCGCGGCTGATCCTCGCGCTCGCTTTCGTCGCCGCCATCAAGCCCGGCGTCACCAGCGCCGTGTTCGCCATCGCGCTGACGGCCTGGCCGCCCTACGCGCGGCTGGCGCGGGCCGAAACCATGACCATCCGCGGCACCGACTACATCGCCGCCATCCGGCTCACCGGCGCCTCCGCCGCGCGCATCGTGTTCCGCCACGTCGCCCCGCTCTGCCTGCCCAGCCTGGTGGTGCGCGTCACGCTCGACATGAGCAGCATCATCCTCACCGCCGCCAGCCTCGGCTTCCTCGGCATGGGGGCGCAGCCGCCCTCGCCGGAATGGGGCGCCATGATCGCCACCGCGCGGCGCTTCATCCTCGACCAGTGGTGGGTGCCCACCATCCCGGGGATCGCCATCTTCGTCGCCTCGCTCGCCTTCAACCTGCTCGGCGACGGCCTGCGCGACCTGCTCGACCCCAAGCAGCGGTGAGCGCGATGCTGGTCGACATCGACAACCTGTCCATCGGCTTTCCCACCCGGCAAGGCCTGTCGCTGGCGGTGCGCAACGTGTCGCTGACGCTGGGCGCGGAAAAGCTCGGCATCGTCGGCGAAAGCGGCTCCGGCAAGTCGCTCACCGCCCGCGCCATCCTGCGCCTGCTGCCCTCGAACGCGCAGGTCACCGTCGACCGCCTGAGCTTCGACGGCATCGACGTGATGCGCGCCCGCGAGTCCGAACTGCGCGCCATCCGCGGCCGGCGTGCCGGGTTGATCCTGCAGGACCCGAAATTCTCGCTGAACCCGGTGATGACCGCCGGCGAACAAATAGCGGAATCCTGGCGGACGCATCGCAAGGGCTCGCGCCGCCAGGCGCGAGAGGCGGCGCTGGACCTGTTGCGGCAGGTGCAGATTCGCGATCCCGCGCGCGTCGCCGCGGCCTATCCGCATGAACTCTCCGGCGGCATGGGCCAGCGCGTCATGATCGCCATGATGCTGGCGCCCGACCCCAGCCTGCTGATCGCCGACGAGCCGACCAGCGCGCTCGACGCCACCGTGCAGGCCGAAATCCTGCGCCTGCTGGAAGACCTGGTGTCGCGGCGCGGCATGGGGCTCATCCTGATCAGCCACGACCTGCCCCTGGTCTCGCATTTCTGCGACCGGGTGGTGGTGATGTACGCCGGCCGCATCGTCGAGGAACTGCAGGCCTGCGAGCTGACGCGCGCCACCCATCCCTACACCCGCGGGCTGCTCGACTGCCTGCCCACGCTCTCCCACCCGAAGCCCCGGCTCCCGGTGATGGTGCGCGACCCGGCGTGGCTGGCATGATCGAGATCGAGGCCCTGCACGTGCGCTTCGACGACGTGCACGCCGTGCGCGGCGTTTCCTTCGCGGTTGCGCGCGGCGCCAGCTTCGGCATCGTCGGCGAGAGCGGCTCCGGCAAGTCCACCGTGCTGCGCGCCTTCTCCGGCCTTAACCCGGACTGGACCGGCCGCATGTCGCTCGCCGGCACGCCGCTCGCGCCGCGGCGCGAAAAGCAGTTCTTCCGCCGCGTGCAGATGGTGTTCCAGGACCCGTACGGATCGCTGCACCCGCGCCAGACCGTGGACCGCGCGCTCAGCGAACCGCTGCTGGTGCACGGCATCGGCGACATCGAAACCCGCGTGCTGCGCGGCCTGGCCGAGGTCGCGCTGCCCGCCTCGGTGCGCTTCCGCTACCCGCACCAGCTCTCCGGCGGCCAACGCCAGCGGGTGGCGATCGCGCGTGCGCTGATGGCGGAACCCGAGGTGATGCTGCTCGACGAGCCGACCAGCGCACTCGACGTCTCGGTGCAGGCCGAGGTGCTGAACCTGCTGGTCGACCTGCAGCAGCGCCGCGGCCTCACCTACCTGATGGTCAGCCACAACCTCGCCGTGGTGGCACATCTCTGCGCGATGATCGGGGTGATGCAGGAAGGCGAGATGGTGGAACAGATTTCCGCCGACGACCTGCGACTAGGCCGCACGGTGCACCCGCACACCGCCGCCTTGCGCGCGCTCAGCACCGAGCTGGAGGAAGTCCAATGATCTCGACGCAAATGGTGGCCATGCGCGACGGCGTGCGGCTGGCGACCGACATCCACTTCCCCGCTGGCGCCGGTCCGTTTCCGGTGCTGCTGGAACGCACGCCGTACGGCCGCGACGACACCAGCCGCAGCGAGATCTGCGCCGCCGACCGCACGGCGCGCACGCGCGCCGACGTCGCCGCCGTCTTCGCCGAGGCGGGGCTCGCCGTGGTCTATCAGGACACCCGCGGCCGGCACGGCAGCGAGGGGCGCTTCGTCAAATACCTCAGCGACGGCGAGGACGGTTTTGACACATGCGCCTGGATTCGCGCGCAGCCCTGGTGCGACGGGCGCATCTGCACCATGGGCCTGTCCTATGCCGCCCACACCCAGGCGGCCCTCGGCTGCCTCGCCCCCGAGGGGGTGGTGGCGCAGGTGCTGGATTCCGGCGGGTTCTGCAACGCCTGGACCGGCGGCATCCGCCAGTTCGGCGCCTTCGAGCTCAAGCAGGTCACCTGGGCCTACAAGCAGGCGCAGCTCTCGCCCGAGGCCGAGGCCGACCCGGTGATGCGCGCCGCGCTGGCCGCCGAAGACATCCGCGACTGGTTCACCCGCATGCCGTGGCGCCCCGGCCAGTCGCCGCTGCGCCAGCACCCGGACTACGAGGCCTACCTGCTGGACCAGTGGCACCACGGCAGCTTCGACGCCTTCTGGCAGCAACTCGGCATCTGGGCCGAGGGCTACCACGCCGGCTACGCCGCCGCCGACTGCGTGCACATGTCGTCCTGGTTCGACCCCTATCCGCTCACCGCCACCGGCAACTACCGCGGCCTGAAACGCGCCGGCCGCGGCAACCAGCGGCTGATCCTCGGCCCCTGGACGCACGGCGACCGCAGCCGGACCTGCTTCGGCGATGTCGAGTTCGGCCCCGACGCCACCATCGATTCCTGGGCGGGCGACTGGCTGTCGTACCGCCTGCGGCATTTCCGCTCGGTGCTCGCAGGCACGCCGAACCCCGAGCCGGCGGTGCGCCTCTTCGTCATGGGCGGCGGCAGCGGCCGGCGCACGCCGGCGGGCAAACTCGACCACGGCGGCCACTGGATCAGCCTGGCCGACTGGCCGGCGCCGCAAGCCAATCCGATCGCCTGGCACCTGCACGGCGACGGCCGCCTCGACCCGGCGACACCGCCCGAGGGCGCCGCCCCGCTGTGCTACGACTTCGACCCATCCCATCCTGTTCCCACCATCGGCGGCAACCTCACCAGCCTCGAGCCCCTGGCCGTGGGCGGCGCCTTCGACCAGATGGAAGGGCCGGCATTCTTCGGCTGCACGCCACCCTACCTGCCGCTCGCCTCGCGCCCGGACGTGCTGGTGTTCGAAACCGCCGCGCTGCGCGAGCCGGTCACCGTCGTCGGCCCGATCGAGGCCGACCTGTGGGTCGCCACCGACGGCCCCGACACCGACTTCACCGCCAAACTGATCGACGTGCACCCGCCCAGCGCCGACTACCCGCGCGGCTACGCCATGATCCTCACCGACGGCATCCTCCGCCTGCGTTACGCCGAAGACCCCACGCAGCCCCGCCTGCGCCAGCCGGGCGAAGTGGTGCGCGCCCACGTCACCCTGTTCCCGACCGCCAACCTGTTCCTGCCCGGCCATCGCATCCGGCTCGATGTCTCTTCCAGCAACTTCCCGAAATTCGACGTCAACCCCAACACCGGCGAACCGGAAGGCCGCTCACGCCGCCGCCGGGTCGCGACCAACACACTGTTCGTCGATGCGTCCCGTCCGAGCCACGTCGTGCTGCCGGTGCTGCCGGCTTACTCAGCGGTCGCCAGGTAAGGCGACACGCCGGATCGGAGATACCAGTCGTGGTCTATGTCTTTGTCCGTTCCAGGTCGGCCAAGCTACCGCCTCCTGAGTAAATCAAAGGCGAGGGCTCTGCCCTCGACCCGCCAAGGGCCGAGAGGCCCTTGGAACCCATTCGCTTGCTTGGCTGCGCAAGC
>CAIMEK010000263.1 GCA_903839965.1 uncultured Acetobacteraceae bacterium
CGGCGCGCGCGTGTTCAATCCCTGGGTGGACCGAGCGCCCTGAGGCAACGGCTACAGCATCCCCCCCTTGCGCCCCACCATCGCGCCCAGCCGCAGCCGTAGCGCGTTCAACTTGATGAAGCCCGCGGCATCGACCTGATCATAGGCCCCCTGATCGTCTTCGAACGTCACCACGCGGGTGTCGTACAGGCTGTGCGGGGACTCGCGGCCGACGCAGGTCACGTTGCCCTTGTACAGCTTCAGCCGGACGCGGCCGGTGACCGATTTCTGACTTTCATCGATCAGCGCCTGCTGCATGCGCCGCTCCGGGCTGAACCAGAAGCCGTAATAAAGCAGCGCGGTGTCGCGCGGCATGAGACTATCCTTCAGGTGCGCCGCCTCGCGGTCAAGCGTGATCGTCTCCATGCTGCGGTGCGCTGCCAAGGCTCCCGGCCGACACGGTCATCCACGACCTGCGCCACTCGTTCGCCTCGGCGCTGGCCAACGCGGGCATACCGCTCTTCGAGAAAGGGCGGGTGCTGGGCCACGCGCAGCTGGCCACCACGACGCGATACGCTCACCACACCCCGGAAAGGCCGGTTGCCACCGCCTCCACCGCCGCCCTGGCCTGGGACCTCGCGGTCGATGCCGTGGAGGCGACGGCGGCATGACGAAGGGGAGAGAGGGCCAGCGCGGTCCTCTCTCTTTGTTTTCACTGCACGCGCTCGTCTTGAAAAGTCGGCAGCCGACCCTGCCCAGACCTTCGGGTCCAACCCGCCAAGGTCCGGTCCCGGGGAAAGAAGCGGCATCGCTGGCGGGGTTCGCACTCCAGCCCAGCAGTACAGGTATTTTCCGAGGATAGGCGCCATCGCGCGATCCCGGATAAGATTCTGCCGCTGCACCAGCGCGGGGCTGCGCTGCTGCTTTGGCAGCGGGCGCAATCGGCCTCTCATCCTGGTTCGATCAGCACGACATCGCGGAGACCACGTTGCATCTGCAACCCAGCTCAAAGCGGATGGACCCGATCGGGCCAGTTGAAGTCAGGGCGCGACGGATGCCGCCCCATCGAGCTCGACATTTGCCTTGGCAAGGGTTGCTTGCCGCGCCGCTTGGCGTTGCGGGTGCGGCGTCGGTCAGGGTCGCACCAACACCCTTGGTGCCAGCGGTGGTCGAGCCCGCCAGCCCAGAGCACCACGTTCGCGTTCCAGTGGCTCAGGATCGCAAAAGCGTTGCGGCGCGCGTCGGACATGGACCCGGACTCCGGTCAGCGCCGGCGGCGGCGATCGGCGTCTGGAAGGATTGGCATCCTCGTCTCGTCTCCGGGCTGATTGCGGCGCATGCCCACGTCGGCACTGGCCCGGTGACAGCGGGGCAAGTCTGGCAGACCTGAAGCATACTTTCGCCGAGCGCCGGTGCGTAACTGGGAGGGAACCAACGTGAATGTGAACGCGCCAAATCTGCAAAAGATCGAGCCGATCGAACGACAGACCATCCGGCGGGTGACCTGGCGGCTGATGCCGTTGCTCATGGCCGGTTATTTCTGTGCCTACCTGGACCGGTCGAACGTCGGCATGGCCGCGACGACCATGCTCAAGGATCTGGGGTTCTCTGACGCGGTGTTCGGCTTCGGCGCCGGGTTGTTCTTCTTCGGCTACTTCCTGGCTGAGATCCCGAGCAACCTGATCCTCAACAAGGTCGGGGCGCGGCGCTGGATTGCCCGGATCCTGATCACCTGGGGTGTCATCGCCGCACTGAGCGGCTTCGTGTGGAATGAGTGGAGCTTCTACGGCATCCGCTTCCTGCTCGGGCTGGCCGAGGCCGGGTTCTACCCAGGAGTGATATTGTATCTGACCTGGTGGTTCCCTTCGTACTATCGCGCCCGGATGATGTCGCTGTTCCAGTCGGCCAGCGTGATCTCGCTGTTCATCGGGCCGCCGATCGGAGGGCTGCTACTGCTCATGCATGGGTGGCTGGGCTTGCAGGGCTGGCAGTGGCTGTTCATCATCGAGGGCCTGCCGCCGATCATCATGTGCTTCGTGACGTGGCAGTTGCTGACTGACCGACCGAAAGACGCGGCCTGGCTGACGCCGGGGCAGCGGACCTGGCTGCAGGATCGGTTGGACTCCGAGCAGGCGCAGAAAGAGGCGGTTCGGACTTACTCACTCAGCCAGGCATTCAGCAATCCGAAGATCTGGCTGCTTACGGTGGCCTATGTCGGCCAGAACACGTCATCCTACGGGCTGGTGTTCTTCCTGCCGCTAATCGTCAAGGGGCTCGGAGTATCCACGGACTGGATCGGGCTGGTGAGCGCGCTGCCCTACCTGTGTGCTTTCGTGGCGATGATCGCATGGGGCTACCATTCCGACCTCACGGGTGAGCGCACGTGGCACGTGGCCGGGGCAGCCCTGGTAGCCGCCGGAGGGTTGGCGATCTGCGTCTTCATCGGCGTCGGCCACCCGGTCATAACGATGGTCGCGCTGTGCGTGGCGCTGATGGGCCAGCAAGCTCTCGTGCCGACCTTCTGGTCGCTCCCCAGCGCCATGCTGACCGGCGTTGCCGCGGCGGGCGGCATTGCCATGATCAACGCCGTCGGCAATCTGGGTGGGTGGCTTGGGCCATCGGTCTACGGGCTGGTGAAGGATGCGACCGGCAGCACCGACCTCGGGCTGCTCTGCCTGGCGGTGGGGCCGCTCGTTACCGCCATCGCGGTGGTGCTGGCAGGCCACGATCGCCGGCTGGAACGCATGATGTTGCGCACGTTGGAAGTCCAGACGGTCTTGCCCGCTGCTTCCCCGGTACGGAATTGAATGCTCTTGGCCAGGTTCCCTCCAGCCAGCCCAGGAAGTTTCGATCGGCCCGCACCCTGAGCCAGCCGGATGCGGTTCAAATCGACACGGTCGAATGATGCGATCGGTGGTTGCGGGCGTACGCAACCACCGATCGCAAGGGCTTCAACGGCATCGGGGGTGACCCGGATTGCTGTTCCGTATGAGTTTCCACAGGGCCGACCGACCCGCGGCGGATGAAATTTGCGGCATTGCGTGTCCACCGTCGGCGGAGAGGCCGGCCATCGTCATGGTACGAGCGAGCCCGGTTTTGGCGGAAACTGTCCCTCCGATGTCTGTTCTCGGAGTGGGTGCGGCTATTCCTTAGCCAAGCCGATCCGACCGCTCTCCACCCAAATCGGCGGTTGCCGGGTAAGGCCGAAGCAGCCGCCCGCCAAACGCCAGGGCAGTATGGCTCGGGCGAAAGGGTCAACGCGCCATCGACGCCTTGATTCGCGACACCGTGCCGTTGCCGACGTCGATGGCTTTCGCGACCTTCTTGATGCCCTCTCCCTTCGCCAGCCGAGCGCGTATGGCCGCCTCGACCTTGGTCGAGGTCCTCGGTCGCCCGAGACGAACGCCGCGGGCCCTCGCGCGTTCGAGACCTGCCGTGACGCGACTCCGGATTATCGACCGCTCGAACTCGGCAAAGGCGCCCGTGACCTGGAAGAACAGCCGCCCGGCCGGAGTGGTGGTGTCGATCGCTTGCTGGTGCAGGATCAGTGCCACGCTCGCCCCCTCCAGTTCGCCGAGAGTGTCCAGCAGATCCACCAGCGAACAACCCAGCCGATCAAGCGCCCAAGCAAGCACCACGTCGAACCTCCCGCGGGAGGCGTCCCTCAACATGCCGTCGAGGCCGGGGCGTTGTGCACGTCCCTTGCCGCCGGAAATGCCGTTATCGGAATAGACCTGGACGACCTGCCAGCCGCGTTGCTCGCACACGGCTTCCAATGCCAGCCGTTGATTGTCCAAGGTCTGCCCATCCGTGCCGACCCGCAGGTAGAGCGCTGCGCGCTTTCGTTTGGTTACCATGCCGACCTCCGGCACCAACGTGGGTTCTGCTGTCCGAAAATCAAATGATTTCTGGACCACTAAGTGGAGGCAATGGAGATCCAACGAAATCAGTCTCTTGATTCTCGTCGTTTCGGAGGGGTTTTCTGGACCCCCGGGGATTCAGATGAGCGCGACCTTTTCCCAGGGCAGGGAACCGTCGTTGAAGTGGCCCCATCGAGCGATCTCCGGCAGCAGATCCGGGACGGCGAACGCTTCGCTACTGCGCTCGAGCCGTAAGTCCACCATGTCCGCGAGGCCACCCGCGCAGTCGGGCTCGCCCTTGTTGCAAATGAACGGCGAAGCCGGACAGAGCCGGGAACGCCGCGATACTGGCGCTCCCGCTCAGTGGGGTCTATAGTTGCAAACCTGCGTTCCCAGTCGAGCGGCAAGCTGATCGTCATGATGAACAATGCGGAGCTTGTGAAGATCATTTGTCCCCGGCAACCAAACCAGGTGATCGGTCCGATCATGGCCGAACCCTTCGGCCCGTGCCGGTGCTGGACAATCCGCCGGCAGGCATCCCGAGATTCCCAATCAAAAGACCCGGTCGGAGGAAAAAACATGCACCTGAAACGCAAGTTACTTGCCAGCCTGGTGGCGGCCGGCCTCGCAACCTTTGCCGCCGGCGCCCTGGCGCAAGGCGAGGCCACCGGCGGTCCGGATCGCAACGGCACGATCGTGCTGTTCACCGCGGGTCCCAATGAAACACTCGATCCTGCAATGGGCTCCAACGACAACAGCCAGGCGCAGGATTCCCTTATGGCGGTCTACGACCGGCTGATTCACTTCGACAGCACGGGGCGGATGACCCCTGGCCTTGCGACCTCCTGGAAGTTCATCGACAAGGACCTTTCGGTTTTCGAGCTCACCCTGCGGGACGGCGTCACTTTCCACGACGGAACAAAGTTCGACGTTACTGCCGTTGTCGCCAACTTCAACCGCAGCAAGAAAATCGCGGATGTGGCGGGCAGGACTTTCGCCGCTACCGCGAACGCCATCAAGTCGGTGGAAGCGACCAAGCCGAACATGGTGACTATCACCCTGAACAAGCCGGATGGCGCGTTTGCGTTCGGCCTGGTTGGCCTGGCCGGCATGATGATCAGCCCCGCATCGTTGGCCGCATCGACCGGCGTCGGGACCATCAAGCCCATCGGCGCCGGCTCCTTCCGGGTCGAGAGCTTCACCGCTAGCGATGTGACCACGCTGGCACGTTACGAGCATTACTGGGGCGGCACGGGAGACCGGCCTGCCCACCTCGAAGTGCACTATGTCCCGCAGGCGCAGACGCGCCTCAACGCGGTGCGCAGCGGCCAGGCCAACGTCGTGCTGCTCGAGCCGTACCAGATCAAGGACGCGCAGGCCTCCGGCCTGCAGATCCAGCTCAATCGGGGCCTCGCCACCTGGACCATGTATCCGAACCTGGCCGGCCCGCTCAAAGACCTTCGGGTGCGCCAGGCCCTGAGCATGGCGATCGACCGCGAAGGCATCGCCAAGGGGCTGACCTTCGGCACCGGGGTGCCGACCTGCCAGCCGTTCCCACCGGGCTATTGGGCGTTCGTTGCCGAAGCGCCGTGCGTCTATGACCCGACCGGAGCCAGGAAGCTGCTCGCCGAGACCGGCTATCCCAACGGACTCAAGCTCGACTTCGTGCTGCTCAACACACCCGAATATACGGCGATGACCGAAGCCGTGCAGGCGAACCTGCAGGCGGTCGGCATCACCATGAACATTACCACG
This sequence comes from uncultured Acetobacteraceae bacterium, assembly GCA_903839965.1. Classification (GTDB taxonomy): domain Bacteria; phylum Pseudomonadota; class Alphaproteobacteria; order Acetobacterales; family Acetobacteraceae; genus Rhodovastum. The sequence continues at coordinate 5,595 of CAIMEK010000263.1, forward strand.
ATCGACGTCGCGCAATTCGGTCGCTTCGTCAGTGGCAAGCTCGGTGACTTCATGATGGGTCGGTGGGGCAGCCGGGTCGATCCGCTCACGACGCTGCAGGTCCTGACCGGTCCTGGCGGCACCTACACGCCCGGTGGCACGATCGGCCCCGAATATGAAGCGCTGCTCAAGAATGTTGCCGATATCGAGGCAGGCGATCCCAGGCGCGAGGCGGCCCTGCGTGCGGCCGCGCGTTACAGCGCGGAGCATTTCGCCAACTTCAACATCGTGACCCGCGTGAACCTCTACGCCTACCACAAGGGCTGTATCCTGAACCTTGTCCCCTATCTTGCCGCCGGGTCGGACGAGTGGCGCAACGTGACCATCGCCAAGGGCTGCAGCTGAAATGGGTTGGTTTGCGCTGCGGCGCATTGCTTCGATCATCCCGATACTGCTGCTCGTCACGGTTATCAGTTTCGTGCTGTTGCACCTTGCGCCGGGCGACCCCGCACAGACCTTTGCGGGTCCGGACGCAACGCCGGAAACCCTCCAGGCCGTCCGGCAGCAACTCGGCCTGAACGACCCGCTGCCGATTCAGTACGGACGTTATGTGCTGAATCTGGCGCGTGGCGACCTGGGCCAGTCGTTCACGTCGCGCCAACCAGCCTCCGAGGTGATCCTGCGCCGCTTGCCGGCGACGCTCAGTCTTACCTTCGGTGCCTTGCTGGTGGCCTTGCTGGTTTCGATCCCGGCCGGGGCCATCGCGGCCTTGCGGCCGGGACGGCTGGTCGATCGTGTGATGGTGATGGGCACGTCAATGGGCATCGCCCTGCCCGACTTCTTCTTCGGCATCCTATTGGTCCTGGGTTTCGCGTTGCAGCTGAACTGGTTGCCGGCGACCGGCTACGTGCCGTTTCTCAGAAATCCGGCCAGGTGGGCGCTGTTCCTGATCCTGCCCGTGCTGACCCTGAGTCTCGCGGTCGTGGCGGAGCTGACGCGCCAGGTCCGCGCCGGACTCATCGAGACGCTCGCCAAGGACTATGTGCGTACGGCCCGCGCCAAGGGACTGCCCACCTGGGTCGTCATTGGCAAGCATGCGCTGAAGAATGCCGCCGTGCCCATCGTCACGGTGTTCGGGCTGCAAGTCAGGCGCCTGCTCGGCGGCACCATCATCGTCGAGCAAATCTTCAACATTCCGGGCAGCGGTTCGCTGATTGTCAAATCGGTATTTGAACGCGATCTGCCCGTCGTCCTCGGCATTACGGTGATTTCGTCGGTGATCGTTCTGCTGGTCAATCTTCTGGTGGACCTGTCTTACGGTTTCCTCGACCCCAGGGTGCGTGCGTGAGCGGGACCACCGCAGCCGGCACAAGCGCCGAGGTGGCGGCCGCGGGCGCGGCGGGTTTCCGGCAACGCTTCCGCCGCCGGCCCGTGGCCATTGCGGCAGCGGCCTTGCTCGCCTTCGTCGTGCTGGTATCGCTGGGAGCGGATGTGCTTATGCCCCACGATCCCAACATGACCGTGCTTGCCCATGCCAATGCAGGGCCCTCGGTGGCGAACCTTCTCGGCACCGACGACCTTGGCCGCGACGTACTCAGCCGAGTCATCCTGGGCGGACGGGTGTCGCTGTTTGCGGCTGCCACGGCCGTCATCGTCGCACTGGCCGTCGGGCTGCCGCTGGGTCTGATCAGTGGTTATTTCGGCGGCCTGGTTGATAGCGCCATCATGCGTACCAACGACGCGCTCATGAGCTTTCCGGCGCTCATGCTGGCCGTCACCATCGTGGGCATTCTTGGACCCAGCCTGCGCAATGCGATGCTGGCGATCGGCATCGTCTACGCGCCGCGCATCATGCGTGTGGTGCGCGGCAGTGCGCTCAGTATCCGCGAGGAAAACTATGTGGTGGCGGCCCGCGCCCTGGGTGTGCGCCACGCCTCGATTCTGCTGCGCCACGTGTTGCCGAACCTGCTGTCGCCGCTGATCGTGCAGGCCACTGTCATGTTCGGTACGGCGATCCTTTTCGAGGCCTCGCTGAGCTTCCTCGGCCTGGGCGTGCAACCGCCGCAACCGAGCTGGGGCGCGATCCTGGGCCGCGCATTCCCCTATATCAGCCGCTCGCCGGTCATCGTCATATTCGTAGGCGCGCTGCTCTCGGCGGTCATCCTCGCCATCAACCTGCTGGGTGACGAGTTGCGCGATACGCTCGGCCCGGAAAAATGGACAGGCCGCACGAATCCGAAGGCCCCTTGCGCGCCTGTGCGCCGAAGCACAGGCAACCTGCTGGACGTGTGGGGCCTTTCGGTTTCCTTCCCCGGCCCGCACGGGCCAGTGCCGGTGCTCGACGGGGTCGACCTGTGCGTTGACCGCAACGAGATCGTGTGTCTGGTGGGTGAGTCGGGCTCAGGCAAGAGCGTCGCGGCGATGACGGCGATCGGTCTGACCCGCTATGCCGGTGCGCTCGTTGACGCCGGCAGCATCCGTTTTGAAGGCGAGGAACTCATTGCGGCGGACAACGCGCGCTTCAACCGGCTGCGCGGCAGCGAAGTGGGATTCATCTTCCAGGAGCCCATGACCAGCCTCAATCCCGCTTTCACGATCGGCGACCAGATTGGAGAAGTCCTACGCCGGCACAGAAAGTTCTCCCGCAAAGCGGCACGCCAACGTGCGACGGAACTGCTGGAGATGGTCGGCCTGTCCGATCCACAACGGCGCGTCGACGACTATCCGCACCACCTCTCCGGCGGCATGCGCCAGCGTGCGATGATCGCAATCGCGATTGCTGCCAGGCCCAAACTGCTGATTGCCGACGAGCCTACCACCGCTCTGGACCTGACCGTGCAGGCGACCATCCTCGAGCTCATCCAGCGCCTGCGCGAGGATCTGAACATGGCGGTGTTGTTGATCACGCACGACTTCGGCGTAGTGGCGGAGATGGCCGACCGCGTCGTCGTCATGTATGCCGGGCAGGTAATCGAGAGTGCTCCCGCCGGCGCACTGTTCAACCGGCCAAGGCATCCGTATACCAGCGGCCTGCTGGCGTCGCTGCCACAAATGTCGTCGCCGGGCAAGACCTTCCAGTCCATCCCGGGCGTCGTGCCCGTGGCCGGCCGCATGCCGGGCGGTTGCCGTTTCCATCCGCGCTGCGCCTACGCCGTGCGCGAGGTGTGCACGCTGGCGCCGATTCCCATCCGCCACGGCGACGGGTTCGACGTGCGCTGCGCCCGCTCCGAAGACCTGCGGCTCGAGGGCACATGAGCGAACTGGCGTTGTCCCTGCGCGACGTGGTCGTGGAGTATCGCCGCCGCCGTGGGCTGTTCGGCGCGGCTTCGATCAACCGCGCCGTGAACGGTGTGAGTTTCGACGTTCGCTTTGGCGAAAGCTTCGGGCTGGTCGGCGAATCTGGCTCGGGAAAATCCACCACCGCGCGTGCGGCACTCGGCCTTGAGCCGCTGGCGGCGGGCAACGTCGAACTCGACGGCATCCAGCTCGCGCATGCCTCGGGCGCGCAATTGCGTCAGATGCGCGCCCGCTCGCAGCTGGTGTTTCAAGATCCCTATTCCTCGCTCGACCCATCGATGACCATCGGCCAAAGCCTCGCCGAGCCGCTGCGCGTTCATCGGCCGTATAGCGCCACCGAACGCCGCCAACGCGTGGCGGAAGCGCTGCGGGCGGTGGGCCTGGATTCGGCACAGGCAAACCGGCACCCGCAGGAGTTCTCCGGCGGCCAGCGGCAGCGTATCTGCATTGCGCGTGCGATGATTCTCGATCCCGCCGTCATCGTGCTCGACGAACCCGTGAGCGCACTCGACGTCTCGACGCAGGGGCAGATCCTAAACCTTCTGCTCGATCTGCAGAAGACGCACGGCACCACCTACCTGCTGATCTCGCATGATTTGTCCATGGTGCGCAACATGACGCATCGCATGGCGGTGATGTACCTCGGCCGGATCGTGGAGACGGGTCCGTCGCAACGCGTCTTCTCACGCCCAGGCCATCCCTACACCGCTGCGCTGATCTCCGCGATCCTCGAACCGCATCGCGACCGCCAACGGCAGCGCCGGCGCATCCTCATCGATGGCGATATGCCGAGTTCCTGGTCGCCGCCGCCGGGCTGCTGCTTTCACACGCGCTGTCCGTTCGCGATGGATATCTGCGGCAGGGTTGTGCCAGCCACGATCGCGATGGAAGGCGGCGGCGAGGCGGCCTGCCATCTGCATACGGAAGGGCCCGGCCTCGCCGGCCGCAGCGTGCTCGAACTGCTAATGTACACCCGGCGAACCCCACAAAGGAGACTGATATGATGACAAACCACGACGTCATCGTGGTCGGCGGGGGCACCTCCGGCGCCATCGCGGCAATTGCCGCTGCCCGCAGCGGTGCACGCACGCTCGTGGTTGAAAAGGGCAATACTCTTGGCGGCATGCTGTTGGCGGGCATGAGCCTGATCGGCGCGCTCGACGCGGAAGGCCATTGGGCGCTCGGCGGCTATGGGCGCGAACTCATTGAAGCGCTCATGAAGCAAGGCTACGCCACGCCGCCCACCGGCTCGCAGGCGGGGGTCATCGCACAGGACCCGGAAATGCTCAGACTTTACCTGATGCGCATGGCGCGCGATGCGGGTGTGGAGATGTTGTTGCACTCCTTCGTTGTCGGCGCGAAGGCGGAGAACGACCGAGTGCAGTCCGCGACCGTGGCGAACAAGGGAGGTCTCGAGGAGTTCTCCGCGAAAATCTTTATCGACTGTTCGGGCGACGCCGACCTGGTCGCAAAGGGGGGCGGGGAATTCAAGCTCGGCCGCGACGGCGACAATGCGATGCAGCCGGTCAGCAATCTCTTTCGCGTCGCCAACGTCCAGCTCGACAAATGTTTCGCCTACATGGAGCAGCACCCGGAAGAACTAAGTCTGCCCACGGGCTGGACGGGTACGGCCGATTCGCTGGACTACATTCGCAACACTCCAGGGGTTCACTTCTCCTCGTTCAACCGCTTGATCCGCAAGGCCAAAGAGGTGGGCGAATTCAACATCGATCGCACGCGCGTCTGCGTCTATACCTTCCCAGGCCACGTCGACGTGGTCATCAACGTGACGCGGGTGCACGGCATCAATGCCGCTGACCCGCGCGACCTCTCTTGTGCCGAGATCGAACTGCAGGCCCAGACCCTTGAGGTTGTGGAGTTCCTGCGCAAGTACGTCCCCGGCTTTGAGCGCAGCTACCTGGTGGCAATGCCCAGCCCGGCCGGCGTGCGCGAATCGCGCCACATCGTCGGCCACAAGACCCTGGTTGGCGCCGACGTGCTTAGCGGCCGCAGTTTCAATGACCAGATCGGCCGCGGCGCCTATCCGCTGGACATCCATGACGTGTCCCGGGATGCCGGTGTCAACCGGAAGGCCAAAGGCGCAGGAATTTCCATGCAAAGGGTGGCGCGATCCTATGGCATTCCCTTCGGTTGCCTGGTGCCGCGCAACCTGGACAATGTCCTGGTGGCGGGTCGCTGCATCAGCGCTGACCATGAGGCGGCTGCTTCGGCACGGGGTCAGGCCGTGTGCATGGTAACGGGGCACGCCGCCGGTACCGCCGCCGCCCTCTGCGCTCGCGACGGTTGCGCACCACGACGGATCGATATCGCAACGGTCCAGAATTTGCTCGCGCAGCAGGGCGCTATTCTGGAGAGGCCGCCGGGGTCGGTTAGGCCGCGCGCCTCCCTCTTGGCACCCGCGATGCCATCTAAGAGTCCTCTCTGATTGGGGTTGTCGGGGTCAAGCTGTTTCTCTCGCTTCAGGCCTTTCCCGTGGGTCACTCGCTTCTCTTCGCGGTCGGCGCGTGGCCGCCGCATAATGGGGTCAGGAGGGCGAGGCGACTCAATCTGTCCCGCGAC
>CAIMEK010000264.1 GCA_903839965.1 uncultured Acetobacteraceae bacterium
ACAGGGACGGGCAGATCGTGGAAACGGTCAGCCCGTCCCTGTCAACGCCGGCAGGTTGCAACGGGCTGCAGGCCTGTAAGAAAATATTCAACGCCAGAGGAAGCAGTAATGGACAACGCCAATCTCCAGGAAATCTGTGAACGCTACGGCAAGCTTTATTCCGGCGCCGTTGCGGACATGCTGGACAAGAAGGGCTTTCGCGACCAGATTCTGCCCTATTATATTACCCCCTTCACCAAGGCCGACCGCGTTTGCGGCATCGCTTTCACCGGCCAAGGCTACCCCGCTGCCAGCACCGAGGACAACGACACCAACGAGCGGCTGGGAATGCTGGACAGCATCACTCCCCATACCGTCTCGATCTGGGCCTGCGGCGGCCACCTTGAATCCGCCCACTGGGGCGAGATCATGTCCACCGCCGCGCGCGAACGCGGTTGCCTGGGTGCGGTCGTCGACGGCGGCGTGCGCGACGTTCCCTACATCGACGAAATGAAATACCCGGTGTTCGCCCGCTTCAAGTCCGCCGCCAGTTCGATCGGACGATGGAACATCCGCCACTGGCAGGTGCCCGTGCGCATCGGCACCACCGTCATCCATCCCGGCGACTTCGTCTTCGCCGACACCGACGGCGTGGTCGTCGTGCCCAAGGCCATGATCGAGGAAGTCCTGGTGGACGCCGAGGACGTATTCGTCCGCGAGGGCGGAATGCGTCGCGAGTTGCGCCAGGGACTTTCCATGGTGGAAGCACACAAGAAATACGGAGCGTTCTAGTCCAATCGCGCGCGCTTCCCCCGCCACGCAATCCCTGCGTGGCGGGCAGATCGGTGATAAGCAGGATTGTAAATTGCGCCGGCGTAGGCCAATAGTGCGCCGCGCCACCGTCCCCCGGTCATGGGGCGGCGGATGGTTTATTGTGACCGCAACGAGCCACACGATGCAAACACCCCAGGAAGTCCGAAAGCGGCCGCGCCCGGATACACGGCGACGGGCGGCGCCGTGAACTACACGTTCCAGTTCGGCGACGTCTGGGCCGCCTGGCCCAGCCTGCTCTGGGGCACCTGGCTCACCATCCAGCTTTCCGCCAGCACCATGGTGCTCGGGCTGCTGGTCGCCGTCATCTGCGCGCTCGGCAAGACCATGGGCCCGAGGCCCATCCGCTGGGCGGTCAATGTCTATATCGAGGTGATCCGCAACACCCCGTTCCTGGTGCAGCTTTTCCTGATCTTCTTCGGCCTGCCCGCCATCGGCGTCCGGCTGGATTCCAACGAGGCGGCGCTGCTCGCCATGGTGGTCAATGTGGGCGCCTACGCCACCGAAATCGTCCGCGCCGGCATCGAGAACATCCATCGCGGCCAGATTGAGGCCGGCCTCGCGCTGGGCATGCGGCCGCTGCAGGTGTTCCGCTACATCATCCTGTTCCCGGCGCTGAAAACCGTCTACCCGGCGCTGTGCGGCCAGTTCATCCTGAACATGCTCGCCTCCAGCGTGGTCTCCACCATTTCGGCGCAGGAACTCACTGCCGCCGCCAACGACCTGCAATCGAGCACTTTCCGCAGCTTTGAGATCTACATCGTGGTGACCGGCATCTACCTGGTGCTGTCGCTGGCCTTCTCGGGCGCCTTCGCGGCCATTCACCGCGCCGTCTTCGTCGAATCCGAGCGGGGCTGAGGAAGCAAGCCATGTTGCGACCTTTTGGCCCCAATGAAGTCTGGTTCATCGTGCAGGCCGTGCGCTGGACCCTGCTGCTCTCCGCCATCGCCTTCGTCGGCGGCGGCATCGGCGGCCTGATCGTGGCACTGTCGCGCACCGCCCCGCTGGGCTGGCTGCGCGGGGTGGCCACCGGCTACATCCAGTTGTTCCAGGGCACGCCGCTGCTGATGCAGCTTTTCCTGGTGTTTTTCGGCGCCAACCTGTTCGGCGGTTCGATCGATCCGCTGGTCGCCGCCGCCGTCGCGCTCACGTTGAACGCCGCCGCCTTCCTCGGCCAGATTTGGCGCGGCTGCATCGACGCTGTCCCCAAGGGCCAGTGGGAGGCAGCCACAGCGCTCGGCATGCGCTACCCGGCGCGCATGCACTACATCGTGCTGCCGCAGGCTGCGCGCATCGCCGTGGCGCCCACCGTCGGTTTCCTGGTGCTGCTGGTGAAAAGCACCTCGCTCACCTCCATCATCGGTTTCGTCGAAATCACCCGCGCTGGGCAGATTATCAACAACGCCACCTTCCGCCCGTTCCTCGTCTTCAGCATCGTCGCCACCATCTACTTCGCCCTCTGCTGGCCGCTTTCGATCCTCAGCCAACGCCTCGAGCAACGTTTCGGTACCGTTTCGCGGTGACGCCCCGCACCGCCACTAATCCGCGCAAGGAGAAGATGTCCATGTCTGCCGACCGCACCCCCGGGCTGTTCCGCCGACCACTCGGCCTGCTCGGCGCCGGCGCCGCGCTCGCCGCCCTCGGCGGCGCCGCCACCGCCCAGGCGCAGAGCATCGACGACGTGCTGAACAAGAAGAAGCTGCAGGTCGGCATTCTATCGGACCTGCCGCCGTTCGGGCTGGCCATCGGCACCAACAAGTACGAAGGCTACGACGTGGAGGTGGCCACGCTGATGGCGAAGTACATGGGTGTCGACCTCGAGCTGGTACCAGTTACCGGCCCGAACCGCATTCCCTACCTGCTCACCAGCCGGATCGACGTGCTGATCGCCACTTTTGGCATCACGCCCGAGCGCGCTCGCCAGGTGACGTTCTCCATCCCCTACAGCAGCATCGACATCATCCTGGTGGCCGCCAAAGCGACCAAGCTCGATGGTCCGGCCGACCTGAAAGCGCTAAAGGTGGGCGTCACCCGCGCCAGCACGCCGGATACCGCACTCACCGCGATGGCGCCGCCGGGCACCCGCATCATGCGCTTCGACGACGAGGCCATGACCAACCAGGCCATGCTGTCCGGCCAGATCGACACCCTCGCGCTCAGTACCACCACCGTGCGCGCGTTCATGGCGCTGAACCCAAAGATTGACTACCAGACCAAGATGGCACTGCGCCACCAGCCCAACGGCATCGCGATGCGCCGCAACCAGGCCGACCTGCTGCAATGGGTCAACACCTTTATCTACTACATCAAGAACAACGGCGAGCTGGACGCCGTCTGCCGTAAGTGGGTCGGCACGCCGCTGCCGGAAATGCCGGTGTTCTGAAAATGCCGATGTTCTGACCGATCGCGCCTCCCCCATCGTCGCCCTTCAAGGAGAAAACTCCATGTCCGCCGACCGACTCACCATGTCCCGCCGGCCGCTCGGCCTGCTCGGCGCGGGCGCCGCGCTTGTCGCCCTCGGTGGCGCCACCGCCCAGGCGCAGAGCATCGACGACGTGCTCACCAGGAAGAAGCTGCAGGTCGGCATCCTGGTCGACCTTCCGCCATTCGGCATCTCGACCGGAGCCAACAAGTACGAAGGCTACGACGTCGATGTTGCCACCCTAATGGCCAAATACATGGGCGTCGAACTGGAGTTGGTGCCGGTTACCGGCCCGAATCGCATTCCCTACCTGCTGACCAACAAGGTGGACGTGCTGGTCGCCACCTTCGGCATCACCCCCGAGCGCGCCCGTCAGGTGATGTTCGCCATCCCCTACAGCAGCATCGACATCGGCGTGCTGGCCCCGAAATCCACCAAACTCGCCGGCGCGGAAGACCTCAAGCCGCTGAAGGTGGGCGTCGCCCGCGCCAGCACGCAGGACACCGCCATCACCGCGGCGGCGCCCGCGGGCACCCGCATCATGCGCTTCGACGACGACGCCACCGCCGCTCAGGCGATCCTGTCCGGCCAGATCGACGCCATCGGGGTGAACAACATCACCGCCAAGCAGATCATCGACATGAACCCGGCGGGCAACTACGAAACCAAGATGGTGCTGCGCCACCAGCCCAACGGCATCACGTTGCGCCGCGGCCAGGCCGACCTGCACCAGTGGGTCAACACCTTCGTCTACTACATCAAGAACAACGGCGAGCTGGACGCCATCTGCCGCAAGTGGCTGGGCAACCCGCTGCCCGAACTGCCGGTATTCTGATCCGACGCCGCAAGGAACCTGCCATGTCCGCCGGCGACCTCATCATCACGCTGGAAGGCGTCTGCAAGAGCTTCGGCACCTTCCAGGCGCTGACCAACATCAACCTGCAGGTCAGCCGCGGCGAGCGCATCGTCATCTGCGGCCCGTCCGGTTCCGGCAAATCCACGCTGATCCGCTGCATCAACCAGCTGGAGCACCACCAGAAGGGCCGCATCGTGTTCGACGGCGTCGAGGTCGGCCCACACACGCACCGGCTCGACCAGGTCCGGCGCGAGATCGGCATGGTGTTCCAGAGCTTCAACCTGTTCCCCCACCTCACCGTGCTGGAGAACTGCATGCTGGCGCCGCTGAAAGTGCGCGGCACTTCCAAGACCGAGGCCGAGGCGCTGGCCCGGCGCTACCTCACCCGCGTGCGCATCCCCGAGCAGGCCGCCAAATACCCGGGCCAACTCAGCGGCGGCCAGCAGCAGCGCGTCGCCATCGCCCGCGCGCTGTGCATGAACCCCAAGGTCATGCTGTTCGACGAGCCCACCTCCGCGCTCGACCCCGAAATGGTCAAGGAAGTGCTGGAGACCATGATCGGGCTCGCCGAGGACGGCATGACCATGCTGTGCGTCACCCACGAAATGGGTTTCGCCCGCAGCGTGGCGCATCGCATCATCTTCATGGACGAGGGCGAAATCGTCGAGGAAGCGCCGCCGGCCAGCTTCTTCGCCAACTCGCGCAACGAGCGCACCCGCATTTTCCTCGGCCAGATCCTGTCGCACGGATGACCGGAATCGCCAACGACTACCACCGCAAGCCAGACCGCCCATCAATCCTGGCAAGGAGAAACGACCATGTCCGCTGACCGCTCCACCCTGTCCCGCCGCCCGCTCGGCCTGCTCGGCGCCGGCGCCGCGCTCGCCGCCCTCGGCGGCGCCGCCACCGCCCAGGCGCAGAGCATCGACGACGTGCTGACCAAGAAGAAGCTGCAGATCGGCCTGCTGGTGGACTTCGCGCCGTTCGGCCTGGCCCTCAGCGCCAACAAGTACGAAGGCTACGACGTCGATGTCGCCACCCTGATGGCCAAGTACATGGGCGTCGAGCTGGAGCTGGTGCCGGTCACCGGCCCGAACCGCATTCCCTATCTGCTCACCGGCAAGGTGGACATGCTGGTCGCCGCCTTCGGCATCACGCCCGAGCGCGCCCGGCAGGTGCTGTTCTCCATCCCCTACAGCAGCATCGACATCATGCTGGTGGCCTCCCCGTCGACCAAGATCACCGGCCCGGAGGACCTCAAGCCATTGAAGGTCGGCGTTCCCCGCGCCAGCACGCCGGACATGGCGGTGACCGCGATGGCGCCGCCGGGCACCCGCATCATGCGCTTCGACGACGATGCCACCGCCAATCAGGCGCTGCTGTCTGGGCAGATCGACGCCACCGGTCTGGCGACGACCACGCTGAAGTCGTTCATCGCCATGAACCCGGCCGGCAATTACGAGGCCAAGTTCACACTCCGCCACCAGCCCAACGGCATCACGCTGCGCCGCGGCCAGGCCGACCTGCACCAGTGGGTTAACACCTTCATCTACTACGTCAAGAACAACGGCGAGCTGGACGCCATCTGCCGCAAGTGGCTGGGCACCCCGCTGCCCGAGTTGCCCGTGTTCTGAGTGAGCGGCGGGGACGGGCGGCCTACACCTCCACCCGTCCCCGCACGACGCCGATGCAACTCGCCTGGCTCGTTACCGGGCGCTCGGGCGGCCACCCAAACCTTGGCACCAAGACAAGCCATCAACCAACATGCCAACCGGACCACTCCTTGGGGGCCGGTCAGTTGCAAGGGTAGGAAGCCACCGAGAGTTGACTCCGTCGCCGGTGGTCTGCTGGCTGTTTCGGCAACAAGACGCCCATATTCAATCGCGTTCCTGGCCCACTCCAAGGCTACGCAAGAACCGGCTCGTAATTGGCCTGACGGCTACGGAACGATGATCCCAACACCTCCGGATTTACGGTGTATCCGGGGTCGATCGTCCCGTCGATGAAATCGAGCATGTTCAGCACCGCCCGGCGGGACACCCGAGCAAAACACTCCTGCGGCGTCGTGGCGTTGTGCGGGCTCAGCACTACGTTGGGCAGACCAAACAGCGGGTTGTCCGCTGTCGCCGGTTCCTGCACCAGCACATCCAGGCCGGCTGCCTCAATGGTGCCGTCGCCGAGCGCGGCCACCAGCGCCGCCTCGTCCACGATCGACCCACGGGCGGTGTTGATCAGCCAGGCGGTCGGTTTCATGCGCTTGAAGAAGTCTCGGCTCACCATTCCCCGTGTCGTAGCGTCCAACGGGCAATGGAGAGTAACCACGTCCGCTTCGGGGATGGCGTTCCACACGTCCTTGGTCACCGGGATGTGGCCGTCGGCCGCGATACGGGGCGTGGGGAAGGCAGGATCGCTGACCATCGTCGTCATGCCGAACGCCTTGCACAGTCTCGCCACCCGCGTGCCGATGCGGCCATAGCCGATCACCAGCACCTTCCTTCCGGCGAGTTCGTGCATGCGCCGCCCGGACTGGATCATCCAGGTTCCGGCGCGCACCGATGCGTCGTATTCCACCGTTCGCCGCGCCACCGCCAACATCAGCATCATGGCATGTTCGGCCACGGCCAGATCGTTGGCGCCGTTGGCCACGCTCAGCAGAACGCCGTGCTTCGTGCAGGCCGGAAGGTCCACCTTGTCGTAGCCCACCCCAAACCGGCTGATCACGCGCAGCGCCGGGGCCGTCGCCACCAGTTCCTCCGGTATGCGCACTCTCCCCCCGATCAAGACGCCGAAAGCGTCGCGTATATGCTCAGTCAGTTGCTGCTGGATCGACGGACCGTCGATATCGAGTGAGAGCAGCGTGGTTTTTGCGTCCTTGCGGGCTCCCAGCAAAGCCAGGCCATCGGGATGCAAGGAACGGCAGATTACGAGCTTGTGCATGAACGGACGGTTTCCTCCTTCAACGGTGGATAGGCTGATTGTGGTTGCGGCGCGGAGTGGACGTAATGCCGCTTATCGCCGCCGATCATCTTGCCGTCCGCGCTCAGCATGAAGGAGAAGAGGCGCACGAAGCGGTAATTTGGATACCTAAGCGGGAAAGCCGGTGCGCAGCCTCAGGATTCACCGCACCGTCCGGAAGACGAGCGGCGGCCAACGCCGCAACCTGCTGGACCGTATCCATGGCTTGATGTTGGCGGGCCTCCCTGGTCATGCCGCCAATATGCGGCGTCGCCACGACATCGGATCGGAGGAAGAAGCGGGATGCCGGCATCTGGTCAGCCGCCCGGCCAACGTCGAGACCAGCCCCGCGAAGATGACCGGCATTCAGGCTGGCCTCCAATGCGGCCTCATCCACCAGTTCGCCGCGGGAGAGATTGATGAAGCAGGCCCCCTGTCGCATCGCACCGAAAGCGGCGGCATCGAACAGGTTTTGAGTGGTCGGCAGTGCCGCCGCCAGACATACGACAAAGTCGGAGTTCGCCAGGACGTTGGCGAACGAATCAGCGCGGATCCCCGGCTCGGTCGATTTGTTGTATGGATCGTGAACGCAAACAACCATCCCGATGCGCTGCGCCAGGGCACACAATCTGCGCCCGATCCGGCCGTAACCTACGACCCCCAAAGTTTTCCCGGCGAGTTGGATTCCCATGCGGGGAACAAAGCCGGTTCCGGATTGCTCGATCGCCTTCCATCGCGAGATGCCACGTGCCAGATCTATCATTATGCCGAGCCCAAGTTCTGCAACCGCATCGGCGAAGCCCGCTGATACGTGCGCCACCAGCACACCGTGGGCAGAGGCCGCGGCAATATCGATCGTGCTGATGTCAACCGCAGCGCGCAGGAACGCCACAAGCCCCGGTGCAGAAGCGAAAGTCTCTTTCGAGCCGGGAGCTGATCGATGGGCAATGATCACTTCGCAACCCTCGGCAGCCCGCGCAAGTTCCGCGCCGTGGAGAACCCTGTTGTGAGGATTCCGGATTACGAAACCATGTCGCCGCAGCTCGGCGGCGCTGTTGTCATCATACACATTCGCAAATTCAACGTCCGTGTGCGACAGGAAGATCCTGAGCCTTGCGCCGTTCGTGGTGTTCATGTCGGTTCCGCTCCGGGGCCGGGGCAGGCCTCGATCCCGAACCCAGAAAAGCCGGCTGCAAGCCGAGTCATTTCAGAACCTCCGTGAATTCGCATGCGCAAGCACGAATGCGTGGCCTGCCGCCTGGAAACTCCTGGTCGGCCATTGCCCGTCTCTTGAGGAGAACCGGGCAACAGCCGATAAACTCCAACCTCAGGCAGTCGTTGGACGAGGCCGGGGCACGGCTACGCCGCCTGCGCCGCCCGCACCGGTGCCGGTCGGCGCGTAAGCAGCGGAAGAATCGCGCCGATCACCGCCACGAACGCGAGAAAGAGCAGTCCCAGCTCGAAACTACCTGTGGCCGATCTGATCCAGCCGATCACGGCGGGCGCGACGACACCCGACAGATTGCCAAGAGAACTCACGAGTGCCAGACCACCGACTCCAACCGACCCGGCCAAACCCTCTGTTATGAGACTCAGCACCGGACCTTTGACGGCGTATATGCCGATGCCTGCGAACGATATGAACACCATCTGGAGCCATGCAGAATCGGTAAGTATGCAAGAAGCCAGGGCGACGGCCGCCAACAACGAGGGTAACGCGCTGCACCATCTCCGCTCTCCGGCCCGGTCAGACACATAGCTCCACGCCGGCATCGCGATCATTCCGAGCGCAAATGGAATAGCGCTCAGCACACCGGTCATCCCTATCGACGCCCCGCTAAGGGCCTTGATGATCTGGGGTAGCCAAAGGCTGAGGCCGACGCTTGTGGCCGCCATCGAGAAGTAGAGCACCGAGTAGAAAAGCACCCTCTTGTCGGCCAGAAGTCCGAGGCCCTCACCCCACCGAGAGACATACGTCGTCGTCTTGAGTTCCAGATCGAGCTGATCCTGTATCGCCTGGCGCTCACTCGGTGCCAGCCACTTGGCCTGGGAGGGCCGGTCGGTGAGATAGAAAAAGCCGATCAATCCGAGGAGCAACGGAGGCAGGGCTTCAAGGATATATATCCATTGCCAGCCCTTCAGGCCCAGGACCTGGTCGAAGCTCAGGATGGCCGCCGAAAGCGGGCTGCCGATGACGCTTGCCAGCGGAATCCCAATCTGAAACATGGCGATGTAGCGGGCGCGATATTCCGAGGGAAACCAGAATGTGATGTAAAGCAGCACGCCGGGAAAAAAACCGGCCTCTGCTGCCCCGAGAAGAAAACGGACCGCGTAAAAGGAATTGGGGCCGACGACGAAAGCCATGCACCCCGACACCAGCCCCCAGGTTACCATTATCCTGGAAATCCAAATCCGGGCGCCGACCCAGCGCATCATAAGATTGCTAGGAAATTCACAAAGAACATAAGAAATGAAGAGCAGGCTCGCGCCGAAACCGTATTGGGCAGGCGAGAGGCCAATATCCTTATTCGCAGTCAGGGCCGCGAAGCCGACGTTGACCCGATCCATGTAGGCGAACATCTGACCGGCGATCAGGATCGGCATCAAGCGAAAGGCCACCTTTCGCATGATATCCTTCATGTTTACGGCATCCTTGGCAGCAAGGATATCGTGCGTCTTATTGCCGGTCGACGCAGTATTCTGTGTCACGGTCGTTCCTCTCGGGTACTCAATATTGATTGCCGAACGATAACCATGTTGCGGGCGCGGAAAAGCCGTGTTCGATCGAACCTCTTACGTCCATCCGAGGCCTGCGGAGTTGCGATCGTTCCCGGTAAATCGACGAGATGGCGTTCGGGGTCCGGAGCCGTACATCGTTCGGTAATAGGCGTTCGCACTTGGACGGGGCACGAGTACCGGCTTTGCGGCTGGCGGCATCGAGCATTGCCTCTCTGCAGTTTGCCCTTGCCAGGCAAGCTGGATGTGCAGTATTCTGCACGTGCGCAATAAGCTGCACAACCTGCCGCCTGCGCGTCACGGTTGTCAAGTGATAACGTTGCCGGTCGATGATCGAATCTGCATCCCCACCTGGTCACGCCGGTCTCCTCGGTAGCGTACGGAGCGCTGCCCGGGTACTGAAGTTGGTCGATTGGCTGGCGATGCAGGTGGCTCCAGCAACACTCGCGGATGCGGCTGCATCGCTCGTGCTACCGAAAAGCAGCGTTCGGTTGCTGCTGATGACGCTCGTGCAAGGCGGTTATGCAGCGCAGGAGCGCGACGGTACCTACCGGATGCTTCGCCTGCCCGGCGATAATCTCGGCGATCCTTCCTGGCAGTCAATTGTGCGGCTCGTGGACCCGATCGTTCGGGAAGCCGTGGCGGAGGTGCAGGAGAGCGGATTCATCGCCATCCTGACCAGGGACCGGATTCGCTACCTGACCAAAGTTCTGCCGGGCAACCGTGAGATCGTCTACGACCGCAACATCGACCCGGAGAGAATCCCGCACCAAGTCGCGAGTGGCCTCGCGATCCTGTCTATGCTGCCGGCGGACGAACTCGACCGCTATCTGTCGCGCGTGAAGGATCCGGAGCTCGCGCGGGACGGAGGCCTGGCGGGCCTTCATAAGATCCTGGCACGCGCTCGGCGCGACAGGGTCATTGCCAATTTGGCGGGGCGGGTTGAAGGCGCCGCCGGGGCTGCCGCGCCTGTGCTGGACCGGGACGGACGGGCAATCGCGGCGGTCAATATCTCTGGGCCTTCCGACCGCGTAAAGGCCAATCTCCCAGCCATCGAAAGGGCGGTTGCCAAGGCCGGCCGACGGGCCACCGATGCCATCGCCAGGTTGCGGCGTTTCCCGCAAAGTGGCGTGTGAAAGCCGTCGGTGGTTGCGGGGCACGCAACCATCTTGATTTGCTATTGGTTGGCTGATTGGGTCACCAGGGCCTCCGATGCCCTTCCGTCGATTCTCCGCGGCGGTGGAGCGCTTCCCTCGAAATCACTGCCGGCCCCTGCTACGCACCCCGGGGAACAGGGATGAGCGGGCGCCTGGCAAATACCGCCGCCGCGCGGCGCTCAGTCGAGGGTCTGGCGGTAGCGCAGCAGCGACAACGAGGAGACGGCGAGCAGGAAGGGAGCAGCGGCCCGAGGTCGGGAAAGACATCGGCCAACGTGTTCCCCTTGAGCATGACGCCGCGCACGATGCGCAGGAAATGGGTCAGCGGCAGAACCTCGCCGATCGCCTCGGCCCAGTCCGGCATGCCCCTGAACGGGAACATGAGGCCGGACATCAGGATCGACGGCAGGAGGCGCCGATCCACACTTATGGTTTATTTACCTCTGCAAGGGCAGGGCGATTTCGTGACAAACCAAGACCTTGCCTGTCTTCCTGGAGTGCCGTGATTCGGTCTTGGTCATCGAACTCGGAGAGATCGACAGTGTGGTCGAGGTGCTCAAGGTAGCGTTGCACCAGGCTCCTGCGATGCTCAGTGAGAACCGTTTTGGCTAGGCCGGTAAGTGCTGCCCTTAGGCGCCGCACCACCTGCACGGAGGTCTTGCCAAACTGGCGGATTTCATCAAAGGACAGCGCAAGATAGTCCTGCCAGGCCGGCACCGGGTAAACCAGACGAAGCACCCCGTCAGCATCGAAGGCACGCCCGGCATCGAGTTCCGAGTGTCCGAGGCGGCGCAGCAGATCTTCGATCTGATCCAATGCCTGCACCGCCGTTGTCGGATCGTTGACCGCCGGCGACAGTGCCCTGATGGCGATATCAACGAGCAAACGAATGGCATATTTCGGATCCTGGTCGAAGGTGCGGGCGTCCGCGAGATGGATGGCTCGCATGAGCGCTGCTTCCGGCAATTTGGTGGCACGGTGAACTCGCAGCAAAATGCTGCCTTCGATCAGCGTATCGCCGACAGCGTACTCAATGACGATCACCGCACCAGCGCGCTGGGCCAATTGAACGAGTGCCACATGATCGAGCTGGGCGATAACGCGCGGTCGGCCCGAATAGGTCAACGACTGTGTAGCCGGGCCCAAATCGACAGGTGCCACCAACCCATTGTCCTGCGGCGTATCCTGGTCGTCTGAAATATGGCGGAATGTTGTATGAATGACGGTGCGACCCTTTTCACCCAGAAGATGCAGCACGTTCGAAATCTGCAGATCGCCCAACTTGTGAACCAGCAGCGTGAAGGCCAGCATGCTGGTGGTGAGCAGAACAATAACGAGCACGGTCGAAACAAGCGGGACCGTCCCGGCATGGCTCCGATCTGTCCAAACAAGTGCGGCGAGCGAATAGCCGAAAGTGGCGAAAAAGAGACCAAGCGCGTGAAATAACGTGGGATCGCTTCCGAACACCGCAACCAGCCTGGGCGAGTAGGCAACCGCGTTGAACTGCACCATCACGAAAGCGATCGCGAACACGATACCCGTCAAAGCCATCATTCCCGAGCTGACGGCTGAAAAAAACGCCAGGGCGGATTCCGCCGACATGCCATGTACATATTCGCCAAGATATGCACGTTCGAGCCGCGGCAGGATCAGTCCAGCCACGACAGTGGCTACCAGATACCCCGTCGGGATCAGCCACAACGGCACGCGTCTTCCTTCTGTCATGACCGGTGCTCCCATATCCAACAGAATCGGCTATCACGACTGCGTCTTTCACGAGAAACGTCAGCCATTCCTTCATAAGCCCGTCCCGCCCGGCACGCCGACTGCACTGTGGGCCATCGACGCACCCACTTCAGCCCCAGCAGCTTCTCCGTGCCTTGTTGGCTGGGACTGCGCACCAACAGGGCCGCGGCGGCGGCTTCCCGCCACCTCAGAAACTCATACCGATGCCGATCGCGCCGCCGCTGACATTGCCCCCAACCACGTAACGTGCCATCAGGCGAAGTCGCTGCAGATTATATCCGAACGCGCCAATGCCGAGCGAGCCGGTATCGGTTTCGATGCCACCACCGACTCCGTAAAGGTGGCTGAAGCCAAGTCCATTCGCCTCCGGGCCGAAAAAGTTCGACTGTGTACCTTCCAACACCCAACGGACCGGTCGCTCAAACATTGTCCAACCGGTTTGCCAGCGTAGTCGCGCCCACAGCCCGAGTGTTTGCGAATCTGAGGTCCCACGCACCGCTGCTGAAGTGCCGCCAAAGGTCTGCAAATGAAGCGCCGTGTAGCGCAGCTCTATGTCGATTTCGTACGCCTCGTGAGTGACCATGTAGTCGAGTATCAGCGAACCGCCGTAGCCCGCCACGTTGAGGGATCCACGGCGCAGAAAATCCAACTGAATGTCATATTTGTGCTCGAGCAGGAAGCCCGCGAGGGCGGCGTCGCTCGCCACAGCTCCTAACATGACGTTGAAAATCGGCCGCAATACGAAGCGGTCGGTAAGTGGAATGTCCCAACCAATACCGCCGGTGGCCGAAGCGTTGTTCCAGCGTGCCGGCAGGCGCCGCTGCTCGTTGCCGTCCGAAAATGCAAAGCGTGGGTCATAGCGGGCCCCGGCAAGATAGCCTTCCAGGTAGAGCGGGAAACCAGGATCGACGGTAAAGCCCGAGCCCATCTGCAGCATGCTCAGGTTGCTGTGGTCGGTGTTGTTGCGGTCGATCTCGATGTTAGTAACGTTACCGTCCGGCGTGGCCGAATAGGCCAGCATCCGAAGCACATTGTTTGCCACGGTGCGCGGCGTGGTACCGAGCAGACGCACTGTCGGCAGGGACTGCGCCGTGGCACCCGCCCAGAAAGCTCCCTGCCCGACCAGGCCGAGCGCCAGCACCGTCGAGCGGATCAGTCCGGCGATCATGGCGTGGCCGCCTGCACAAGTCGGCCAACATCGTAGCCCTGTGCCGCGGCGATCGCGCGGGCAGCTTCCATGCCTACGCTGTCTGGTGCGCGCGTGCGGGTGAGGATCCATAGGTAACGGCGACTGGGCGAACCAACCACAGACCAGTGATAGGCATCATCGTAGCCGAGGATCCACAGATCGCTGTAGAACGGCCAGCGAAAGGTCACTCGCCAACGCGCGGGATCATGCGCGTCAGGCCACGCCCAACCCTCCTGGCGCACCTCCTGTCCGCCATCAGCCATGTTGCGGCACGCATCGACAATGTCGATCCGGCCGCGGTCAGCCAGTGAGTAACTCACGGTCACGTCCACGCAGTGTCGACCACGCTGGTCCTCGAACTCGGTCGGGATACGCGCCGCCTCGAACCACGTGCCGGCATAGCGCGACAGATCCACCGAAGCGGCCGATTGCGGCCGGTGCTCGGCGGGGCTGCACGCGGCGAGGTCGAGCAGAAGCAGGGCCGGCACAAGCCACACTCGACGCAACGACGAGCGGACTGCGTACGTGGCTCGGAGACAGACATCCGCTGAGACCCGCATGGGGGACATCGACCTCCACCGCCACGCCGTCACCGCCGCAGTGGCGAAACAGCACCTTTGGAACCTTCTTGAGATTTATTCCTGATTTCCAATTGAGCAGCAACGAAATTCGTTGGACACACAGGCGCAGGGCTTCGTCGGCCATTGCGTCCACTATATGCACTTCTGAAGTGTACATTTGGCCATTTTACTCAGGTTTCTGCCGATATATTTGGCGTGTATTTGGGTGTGCTCAATGACTTTTGGACGAAATTACAGCGGCGTCGGCGCCGCCTTCGATGAGGGCTATCATCCCAGGCTTCATTGCTCCCGGATTACAAGCCGGCGGCGGCTGCCGCTGATCGGCTATTGGAGGTCGCGCAAACGGAACACCGAGTTCCCAGCGCTTGCCATGACGCCGTAGTTAACCGCTCAGCTCCGGGGATTCAGCCTTTTGGCAAGAGATTACGCACGTCATCGGCGAAGCAAGCGCAGACGGAAAGGAGGAGCAAGTTGATCTAGATCAATGTAAAAAG
Source organism: uncultured Acetobacteraceae bacterium (assembly GCA_903839965.1). Lineage (GTDB taxonomy): Bacteria > Pseudomonadota > Alphaproteobacteria > Acetobacterales > Acetobacteraceae > Rhodovastum. The sequence continues at coordinate 14,947 of CAIMEK010000264.1, forward strand.
CTCCCGCTTGGGTGCTATGCCACCGTCAGTGCGTATCTGAGATCGGGGGAACGAAATCTGCACGCGGGCGCCGCTGAACCTGAGGTTATAGTGGGCATCGATTCTGCGAACCTGATGATAAACGTTGTGTTGTGGAAATGGAAGCTGATGCCATGCACCATAGAATTCTCGCCTCCTTCGCTTCAAATGGCTAACCGCTCTCGCAGGCTGTGCCAGCGCACTGTTTATAGACATACGAAAAGAATGCCGACTGGTGAAAACTGGGCAACTTGCATTAGCGCAAGCAGCTATCTGTTAGGGCTCGACGTGGGCAGGCCACCCTCCCTTTACGAGAGGCCACTTGAGCAATTGAAATGCGCGTTGACGACGTTGATGCGCGGTCGGGAATGCATGAGTAAACTCGGGGTTTCGGTCAATATGCCAGACACTATTCACCCTGCCAACGTGGGGCGGGCGATCGAGATCTGCCAGCTGGACTGGGCGGAATGAGCATCGGCAGACCCAATCGAATGGGTATTTCGGATGATGTTTGCACGTCAGCATGCCGGCAGGTTAAGATGAATGGCTATGCAAAATGACAGGAAACAGGGCGCCTCAAATCATGGTGGATCGGAAAGCGTTCGAGGGCTTCTCAGTGGTAGGAGGACCACTTTACTGTGCGGGTTGCCGCCTCGGCTTGGTGCGCGGAGGAACGAACACCATCGCCTTAGGGCTGGCACTTGGGGGATTCTTGTGGGTAGTCCAAGTGACTCTCATGCTCATCGATGGGAATAGTGAACGAATATTATCCCTATCTGTGATCGGTGCGCACGTGCGCCTGCTTGTGGTTATTCCGCTGGTGTTCGTGTGCGAGGCCTGGCTGGCTCCTCGGATGGCCGCATTCGTGCACGGGATCGTCAACTCGGGGCTTGTGCCCAACGCGGAATTGCCGGCCTTGCAATCCGAAGTCGCGGCAATTTCCCGGTGGAGGAAGGCTTGGCTTCCTGAGCTATGTTGCCTGATGCTGGCCGCACCACTATCGTTCATTTTGCCGCCTATGGATTTGGCCGGAGGAACGGCCATATACCACCCGAATCCCAACACAGGTGGAATGACTTTGTCCGGCGGATGGTACTGGATCGTCTGCCTGATGCTGTTTCGCTTTCTGCTCTTTCGCTGGTTTTGGCAGTTGGCTCTATGGTGTCATTTTCTTTTTCGCATGTCGAGATTGCGACTTCACCTCGTGCCAACAAATCCGGACTGCGCTGGTGGACTAGGATCTTTGGAACTCGTTCACAGTCAATTTGCGCCGTTTATTTTTGCGATCTCGGCCGTTGAGTCGGCGTCGTTTGCCGAGGGGCTTTCCATTGGCGCATTTCCTTTCAAGGCAATATATCCACAGGTTGTGCTTCTCCTCATCATGTACGCAGTATTATTTCTAACGCCTTTGCTGCTTTTTGCTTTTAAACTTAAAGAATGCCGTTCGAAAGGTTTGGCGGATTATGGAAGGGTCGCAGCCCGCTATGTGAATGAGTTCGAAAAGAAGTGGGTGGGCACTACTGATACTGCTGATGGGTCGGAGCTTCTGGGCACGGCAGATATACAATCCTTGGCTGATTTGGCGAACAGCGTCAGCATCGTGCGCAATGTTCGGATAGTCCCTGTAAGTCAGCGCATGCTGGTGGCGTTGGGAGTTCCAGCATTGTTGCCATTCCTGCCTCTAATTCTATTTATTTATCCCATAGAATCATTGGCAGAGCAAATTGTTAAGGCCCTATTTGCCCAATGATCGCTATGCGGACTGGCGATACTTCGCAGTGCTGGACGACAGCTTTGGCCGGGCTGGAGGTCCGGCCGAGCATTCTTGCGGTGGTCAGCGGCGCAACTGTTCCGCTACGGCGTCGATGGATGAGCATTTTGTGCTTGCGGGAAACAGATCCATTGCGTCGTAACCGCCGCCAGCTTGTCCGCATTAATCCGGATCAATTCGAGCCTTGGAGGACCGCTTTGGATTGACTGCGACGGTTCAGGCCCCAAGGCCGGCTCCCGCTCGCTGACCGCGCCACAGAGGAGGTTCGGGAGCGAGCTGAACGGTTTTGGACTGTATGCACCCGGCGAAGCTGAGGGTAGCTCGTGTCGTTATCGCGAACGCTCGGCGGTGAACCCCGGCACCTTGCTGAGCGCACGCGCGGAAGCTGGGCCTTGGCGACAGCGAAGCAGTTGTTCGGGACGAACTTGCGCCCATTTTGCATAGGAGTTATATCGAACTTGCAAATGCAGGAGAGACATCTATGCACGGGAAACTGACCTCATCTAATGTTAGAGCTGTGGTCCTGGTTGCTTTCTCCGGGTTATTTTTTGGCGCGGCGAGTGTTGCGCCAGCGTCCGCCCAGAACAGGAGCGCGATGCGCGCTGATGTGGTGGAAATGCGCGCAGTCGTCGAGTCGATCGACCAGAAGGCGCGCACGGTGCTGCTTCGCGAAGCGGACGGCACGCTCGCGAGCCTGAAGATCGGTCCTGAGGTTCGAAACCTGCCGCAGGTGAAGGCAGGCGATGTTGTCGTGCTGCGGTACGGCGAGGCGCTGATCGCACAAGCCATGCCACGGGGCGCAGGCATGGCTCAGCCACAAGCCGAGGCGATCGCCGGGCGGACGCCGAAGGGCACATTGCCGGGCGCAGCGGTCGCGGATTCGGTTACCGCGCGTGTGAAGATCACGGCCATCGACTTGCAGCGCAATATGGTCAGCTTCACCGGGCCGCAGGGAGGAGCGCAGACCGTTCCGGTAGTGCACCCCGAAATGCAGCGCCTGCTGCGCACTCTGAAGGTGGGCGACGACGTCGACGTGACCTTCCAGAGGGCGCTCGCGATCCGGGTGGTCCGCGGCGGCTGATCGTAGCGACCGGTTCGAGACCGAATTTACGGCGGCACCGGTTGCTGGCGTGCCGCCGATGGCTGGAGCGCCGGGGTGATCAGGCTGGCGCACCAGGTGAAGGGGAGGCGCGTTGGGCAGAGCGCCCGATGTGACTGTGTCCCGACGAGGTGGCAAAGTTTACCGCCAATGGTTGCGCCAGTGGAATGCTTCACCACTGACGAGATAACTGCGACCAATCGTGGGGAGGGTATATTCCGCGTGCCTCGGCACTGAGGGCTAACGATAAGGCCCACCTGGGTTCGCGCGCTCCGCTCCTGGATTAATCGAAGCGCGAACGGATGTTCCGCCGAGATTCTGGCCGCTACCGATCGATGCCCGCGCGCGTCCCGATCGCTAGCCGCGCATGGACAAGTACGGTCCCGATCGTAGACTTGCCGCCATGCTCTTGCTGCGCAAATTCGGACGTTGCTGACCAGATTCAGAATGGACTTTAATGAAGGAAAGCCCAAAGATCACGAGTGGGCAGGCAGGGCCGGCCGGGCATCTGGTGGCTCGCGATCGGATTGACCAGGAGGATGCAATGCCACGGTTGCGTTCTGAGGTCGGACTCCATTGCCTCGGCCATCTCGCACCGACTGCCGCCTTGGCTATCGGATTCCACAAATGGCCGTAGCGGACAGGTTGCTCGCGGCGGCCCTTTTCGATCAGGAGGTGTTCAATGAATCTCACCCGACGCGCCTTGGTTGGCGGCTTGGCGACGGTTGCCCCGTTGGCCCCTGCTTTCGCTGCCGCGCCGAAAACTGATCCGGCACTCGACCGGGCAGCCGCGGCGGCCTTGAGACAGTTGATTGCCGGGAATCCAGCAGCGCGAAAACTGAGCGAAAATGCGGTTGCGGTGTTGGTGTTTCCGAAGATCGTGAAGGTCGGTTTTTTGCTCGGCGGCGCCTATGGCGAGGGTGCACTGCGGCAGAGCGGCTCAACACTGAGCTACTACAACTCGGCGGCTGGGTCATGGGGCTTGCAGGCCGGGGCGCAATGGTTCGGCTATGCGCTGTTCTTCATGAACGCTGCGGCACTGAAATACCTCGACCAATCGCAGGGCTTCGAGATTGGTGTCGGACCAAGCGTGGTGGTCGTGGATCAGGGTTTGGCGCGCAAGATGACCTCAACGACGCTGACGCAGGACATCTACGCCTTCATCTTCAACCAGAAGGGCATCATGGCAGGCTTGGGCATCGAAGGCTCGAAGATCACGAAAATCCAGTGAGCGAGTCGGCGCTTGGCGGCCGCATCGTAGGCGCGTGCGGCCGGTGGCTGATTGTGAGCACCGATCCCGTTGGGCGGTGCTCACGGCTCAATCGGCCAATGCGGCGGGTGGATGACGGCGAGGGTCTCGAGATCGACGATCCATTCGCGCAATTGGGACCAAATTCACCGCCACCGGCTGAACGTGCGCGCCGACGACAGGAAACAAGATCACAAAAACGCCTGCACTGAGCGTGGTCGGACTTCGAGCGTCGTGCGCAATTCTATTCCTTGAACGCCAAGTTGGCCGGAACCAACGAAACGCCCGGATTTGACGGATAGGCGGACAAAGCCGGAACGGATCGGTGTGACTTCCGAGACGGAACAAGGGGTTGGGCGCCGCCGACGGTCTGGCCAGTACGCCGGCGATGGTGACGGGAATCAA
>CAIMEK010000265.1 GCA_903839965.1 uncultured Acetobacteraceae bacterium
ACGTTGACCAGGGCCGTGAGCCTGCCACCACGAAGGTCATTGAGTTGGCGTGCCGAGCGTTCGGCGTGAGGCGGTGGAATCAGGAGACCAGGACCGGCCTGACCGACTGGCAGATCATCAACCTGATCGCTCAACTCGACGGGTATTGCCAAGCTGTAAAAAAAAATTCCAACCCTGGGCCGACCTCGCCGCCGTCTACGGAATCGGAATCCTCAACTTCCCCGGAGCCCCAAGATGCGACTACGAATGCTTGTGGGGACTCTGGCTCTGCCTGACCAGGGAAGAGACTCGCCGCGCGTACGACGCCCTGCGTGGCGTAATGGACGGCATCGGCGTGGCCATGGGCGGTGCTCCGATTCCGCCCGAGTACTTCCTGGCGATTACCGAGACTGCCGAGGAAGGGCAGGCGATCCACGCCATACATGCCGACCGGGTTCGGTGCGCGATGGTCAAGTGACAGCGAGAATGATGTCGAGAACGACAACGACAGCGAGGGCGAGGTAAATGTTCGGTCACCTGATTCATTCGTTCAGCGCCGCCCTCGATTACGCCATGATCGAGGGCCTGAAGGGGCAGATCCACAAGGTCGCCGGCAAGGTTGGCGACAAGCTGCGCGGTGGGCCTCCGAAGGTCTTGACTTCGGCAGGCCAATCCGAGAACGCTCACGATATTACCCGCATGACGCAGGGTGGTGGTGGTGCGTCTGCCGCGGCGGTGGCAACCGAACCCCGCTGGGTCGAGAAGCTCGTCGGTGTGCTCGATAAGATGGAGGCGTTCTTCAAGGGAACGCCGGCCGCGCCGAGTCCTGCGGCGACCAGTCTGGATTCGTTTGGTTCAAGACGAGACATGTTCGGCGGGAGACTTGGAGTCCCGAACGCGAAGGTCGACACCTCGGGACTTAATCCTCCTGGCCCGTGGTCAGAAACGATGCGGCACTTTCGATCAGGCAAGACACCACCCGCACCACCTACTCCCCGACCAATGCCGCCAATTCCCGGTCGCACGGCGCTCGGAGAGTACGAGACACCACTTCCACCGCCCAAGCCAACCCAAAATTCATTTCTGAACGACAGTTACGATTTCTATCCCACGAAATCGTCATCCAGAGCCTCGTCGCCCAAGACTTGGGCCTCCCGAAAGAAAGCCAATCAGGGATTCTTCGGCGGGATTGGGGATTCCGTTGGTTCGATGTTTGGTGCGAAGCCCGGCGGGGCGATATCCAAGGGCATCGGCGCGGTATCCAACGCAGCAGGAACCGCGTCTGCCGGCGTAGGTCAAGGAATCGAAATGGCGGGATCGGCCATCCAGGCCCTCGGAAAGGCCGCTCTGCCTTTGGTCGGCGCGTTCGCATCCGTTGCGACCGTTGTGGTAGTCGCCGGTGCCGGCATCCTGAAACTTGCCACGGGCACCGAGGAAATGGTCAAGGCCCGCATGGAGGAATACCGCGGCATCAAGCAGTGGAACGGTGCCCTCGCGATGACCATGGCCGCGATGGACCGCCAGCAGTTGGTCCTCGGCGGCCGATATGCGTCCGCGACCGGTGGGACTGCGGCCCTGGCTGGTCAGGCCGGAATGGGGCTGTCAGAAGAATTGCAACCGATCAAGGAAGCGTTCGGAACGTTCAAAAACATCGGTATCGCGGGCATAGCGGCTGTAATGACTGGAGTCATGCGGCAACTGTCGTTCATCACCACACCGCTACGAGAACTGGCCGGATACCTTGAGAAACTGCTTGGACTCAAGAGCACTGAGCATCCCATGAAAATGGTTGGCGACTTGCTTCGCAATGGAAGCCGACGCGGATTTGAGCCGAGACATCACAAGCCGCACCGACCGTAATCTTCCATGGCCGACAAATTCAACGACAACACGACTTGGCTGGAGTACGTCACCGCGGGCACGGTGCGCACTGTCGTCAAGGGTGCGGTCAAGGTGGCCCAGGTCGCAGGACCAGTCGGCCCGCGACTCGTCGAGGCGGTTCGCGCGTTGAAGAACGGAACTGACAGGACTGGTAGTGGCGTTACCGCGGCGCTTGGCAAGTTTCTGAGAAATCGACTTGCCGAAAAAGGCCGAATTCATCCGAGATGGACGTGGACCGCTCGTCATCACAAGCCGGGCGATACCCAACCGGATCCTGCGATGATCGAACATTTTATGGCGAAGCAGGAGGAAGAGCACGGGGCACCGCAGACCCCCGCTCACGTCGCACAGGATCGGCATGTCGCGGTTCAGAAGGCGAAGCAGCATGCGAGGCAGAAGGCGTTCCATGGTAATCGCGAGGCTGCCGCCCAGGCGTACCACGCTCGCCGGCAGGCCCGAGTGACGAGCGGTCGACATGCTCAACCCAAGCCGGTCGCGGCACGCGGGACAGGACGATCCCGATCGGTTCATGCCGCGGGTGTCCGGCCGCCTGCCGCCGCCGCTAAGACTCGACCGCTGAACCAGGGCGTACAAAGCGGGACCGCGGCACTGACCGAAGACCAGAAGGCGGATCAGGCTCTGCATAACGAAACCGGGGGTTACTTCGACTGATGGGCACCACAGTAACCTACAACAACGTCAAGCTGAATAACGTCCGCACCGTCGACTGGCGGGACGAGATCGTCTACGACGAGTCGAATACGGACATGATGTTCGTTCGGCATCACATGACGTTTGAGTGCCTCCTTCACTCGCAGGGTGGCGCTCATCCTCCTGTCAACGTCAACGTCACCGACAAGAGCGGCGGCTTTCTGAGCGGTGATACGCCGTCGAGCTACGGGATGCTCGTTGCAATGCTCGAGGTGCCACGCAAGGGGTTATTGGTAACGATGGGTGGCGTGCCGATGCTCAGCGTCGACTCGTCGGAACTCCAGAGCGGTGCGTATCGCGATGTGGACAACGGCCCGAAGCCAGTCAGCGTCAAGCTCGACCAGATCTCGTCTGGATCGGTGACCGGCAAAGCGATCTTCCGCTTGACTTTTGAGATCACCGCCGCCGTGGTTCACTGCACGGGGACCAGCGGGCCATCGGCCGTACTCAGCAACCGATGGGCAGTCACTGAGACCTTGGACGACAAGGCGTATGTCACGCGGACGATCCGCGGCAAGCTCCGGTTAGCCAGCAGTACCGGCGGAACGCTGGGAACGTCGCTCGGATCGGTTGGGACTTCTTCCACGCTCGATGGGTTCTATCGCACGATGGTCGTGCCGGCCCTCGAATCGGGCATGCGGCGTGAGTCCATCGACTATGCCGCGTCGGCCAACGGCCTGGAGGTCGACTACACAGTCGTGGACCGGCAGACGCACACGTCTGCACCATGGCCGGCGATGCGGATGGAGGCCACGCATACCGAGTCGACGCAAGATGGTTCCAGATGGAGTTCGGAGTGTCACGTTCGGCTGGACGGCCACCCCGGCGCGTCGAAGATCGAATTGATTGCCTGGGGAATCCGGGTGCTCGAGGATCGGCTATACAGTTTCGACCTGATCCAAGACCCGAATACTGCGTTGATGGTTGAGCAGTTCACTGTTACCGAGTACATCGGTGACGAGAATTCTGTCGAACTGACTTTGCGGATCAGCACTAATATTTTCAAAAACGACAAGATTATAATGGGATGCTCAGTTGAAAAACTGGGATCTGCATTACAACTTGCGAATCTGGGAAGCTACAAGTACGACCCCATTACAAGCCCGACCCCGTACGCGGTCGGCTACTATCCGCAGGGCGGCGATAACGCGATCCGAGACAACGCCTCCACGACGTTGATGCTCCAGTGCTATCTCCAGAGCCCATGCAGCGGAAGGCATGCTATCAAGGACGCTGGCGGAGGGAGTGCGGGACATTCGTATGAGTCGGTTGACCAGACGACAGTCAGTTCCTATCAACCGCCCAGTGCCTCTTCCTCGCAGGGTGACTCCAGCAAGTACGACAAGGACATCAGTCAGGATCCGAAGAACCGACAGTACAGCTACACCATGTCGGCCGTCGAGAACACATGGGAGCATCATCGGCACCGCGTGCAATTGCCGAAGGCGGCAACGTCGTCGAATAAGTACGGCGATCAGGAGGATACTTGCGTCGTGGCGGCCCTCGGCGCACCGACCATCGTCCTGAAGCGGCACTACGACGCAGAGCGGATCGGTTCCTGGCCCGACATGCCATTTCCGCTGGACGTGTTCAAGCAGGGAAGCCTGAAGGGTGCGCTGCTCTACTTCGACTTCAAGGCGCACCCGCCAACGCAAGATAATGCCAACAACAACAAGCCGATCTATCGCCTAGAGGCGTTCTACACCTACGCCATGAACCGTTCGTTGAAGGACGGCGAGAAGCTGTGGCTCGGGAAACTCGGCTACACTCCGTTCCCGCAGACTGACAACAAGTACAAGATGGACTTGGGCGAGGTTTTCAACGCGGACGATCAGAAGTTTGGAGCAGAAGCATGACCATGTCCTTGCATACCACGACCGGCAAGCGGGGCTTGTTCGACGACCTCGCCGGGATTTTCGAGGCTGCCTCGCTCGCGGTGACCGCCGAGACCGACCCGAGCCAGATCCTCCAAGGCTGCTCGTCGATCCTCGTCCAGTTCGCCCAGGACGATTCGACAGCCCTGCGTGCCTCGCTGTCGGCATGCCTCGCCTACCTGATCGCGGACATGGCGGCCGGCACATCGGTCGGTGGCGACTACGTCACGGCGCCCACGGTAACCGCCACGGTGGCCGCGGTAGGGGCGAATGCCAGCGACATGATCCTGGCAGCCACTGTGGTCCGCGGCGACGGCCAGACGCAGCAGAATGCGTTCGACGAGGTGATCCAGGCCCAGGTGGTCGACGACACGAACCAAGCCACGCCGAGCGTGCTGCTCCAAGGGGCGTTGTCGCAGCCTACGTCGTCGATCTCTTGGCCGGCGGGGTCGGGCCTGTCTACCTCTCTGGCTGCGACCGACCCGAGTCAAGGCCTTCTGACCAACGGCACGTTTGAGACCTGGACGACCGCCAACGTGCCCGATGGGTGGATTCCGGCGGTCGCGGTGCCGGGGACCACGCTGAAGCTCACGGCCCCCGAGGTCCAGACCGTGACGATCTCCGGGGCACCCGAGGGGGGCTTTTTCGTTCTGAACTGGGTCGACGGCAACGGCCACAACCGGTCGAGCGGTACGCTGGCGTACAACGCCTCGGCCAGCGTCGTCCAGACCGCTTTGCGGGCCATCGCGGGCCTGGAGGCGATAACGGTCACCTCGGTTGTGGGTGCCACCACAGTGTACACGGTGACGTTTGCTGGGGTGCCTGGGAACCCGGCCCAGTTGACCAGCGGAAACTATCTGTCTGGCGGCACCTCGCCGTCGATCTCGCACGCGACCACCAACGCGGCCGACGCCAATTCGTACCGTGGGACATCGGTCATCTTCACGGGCAACGCGACCGAACTGACCGAGATCTCGCAGCAGTTGCCGACGCTGAGTCGCGATACGGTGTACTTCCTCACGTTCAGGATCCGAGCCAGCGGGACGATTAGTGCCGGCACCCTGATCGTAGAGATCGCGGACGGGATCAACGGATCGGCCACGACCGATTCGGCCGGCGGGACCAACCGCCTGACCGTGGACCTGACCGGCGTGAGCACCTCGGCGGCAGAGCCCCAGGTGCTTACGTTCCGGCTGGCCCAGGCGGTCGTCCAGCCGGTCTATCTCCGGGTCAGGCTGTCGGTGGCCATGACTTCTGCCACGAAGATCTACATGGACGAGTTCACCCTGGTGCCCGGCCGGGAACTCTATGCAGGCGGCCCGGTCGTGGCTCTGGTGTCGGGCGTGGCGACCTCGGTCGTAGGGCAAGCGTGGACGATCACCGTCGCCAACGACTACGGTGGCAAGTTCCAGCAGTGGTTCGACCGGGCGTTCCAGATGCGGGTCCAGGGGCTGCTGCTGCCGACCGCCGGCGACACGCTGATCGACGACACACTGATCCAATAGGGCAATTATGACCGACCCATCCCGAATTGACATCGATCCGGTCGTCGTGCAGACCGCCCTTGTGGAGCGGTTGCAGACCGTGCTGCAACTGAACGACCGCAATTGCTACCCGGTGGCTCGCGCCCAGGATCTGCCTCTACTTCCCGTGGGAGGCGATTACTTCCTTACCGTGGCGTTTTCCGACTCGCAATTCCCGGCTGGCGAACAGGTGCCCGGAAACATCACCGAGGAGACCGAGGCGGTCATCTCGATCTACACGCGGATCCGTACCGACTCGACTAGTCACGACCGGAACCTCTTGATAGATGACAAACGTGGCTTATATTCGATTCGGAATAAGGTCATGGCAGCCGTTGTCGGCCAGGATCTGCTCGACGAGTTCGGCAACTCGTTCCTGCGGCAGTTTCTGGCGGTCAAGAACTCCACGGGCGGGGATATCCTCGACTCAGGCCAGAAGGGCGTTTTGCTGGGCGTGATGCGTGTTACGGTGGCGGTCAGTTACGACGTGGACCTGGGCGTTCCAAGTTTCAATGTTTGAGTTTCGATTTCGTTGACAAATCAATCACCAATCAATTCACACTGTTTCCTTGAAGGAGATTTCCATGACCTTGACTTCCGCCACCGTTCGACGCCTGACCGACTGCAATAACTGGGACACGTCTTGGACGACTGCCAACCGGCCGTCCAGTCCCGACCACGGTGTCTGCGGCTACAACGAGGATACCCGGCACCTCGAAGTGTACGACGCGATCACTCAGGAGTGGAATGTCCAGACGCAGTTCGCCAGTTGGTACGTCGACAGCGTCAACGGCAATGACACGACCCACAGCGGCCGCTCGTTTCAGAGTGCCTACAAGACCATCGCGGTGGCCGTTGCCGCGTGCGCCGCCGGCGATTCGATCTACATCAAGGGATCGTTCAACGAGGCGGTGACGTGCGCAAAGATCGGCGTGCGGATCGTCGGACTCGGGACCGGCCCTCATCAGGCCACCTGGACCGCCGCGGCCGACGCCGTCTGCTTGACGCTGACTGCCGCCGACTGCGAAATCAGCGGCATCCGGTTCCAGCCGCCGGCCTATGCCGCAGGGACGCCGGCCGCCATCCTCCTGAGCAATGCCGCGTATACCCGCATCATCGGCAACCGGTTCCAGGGCAAGACGGGCTCGATGTACGCCATCTTCTGCATGTTGGACGCCACGCATTCCAGCGACAACGTGCTGATTTCCGGCAACGAGTTCATCTACATGAACAACATCACCACGGTGTACGGTTCGTGCATCGCGGCGACCGAGGCCGATGGCGGCTACTCCTGCTCGTCGTGGAAAATCCTCGGCAACATCTTCAACGCGCCGGTCGAGGGCATCAACATGAACGCCCGAGGCTGCCTGATCGCCGGCAACCAGTTCTTGGTTTCCGGCTTGAAGGCCGATGGCACGATGGGCGCCGTCACGGGCAGCGCCGGGTCGAAGACGATGATTACCCTGGCCGGCACGAACGCTGACTGCAACCACGTCCGGGGCAACTGGCTCGGTGGTGCCTATTCCTCGACGCTGTACGTCAAGGGCGGCACCAACGATTCGTGGTTTGGCAACTGGACGCTCACCGTGACCGCCACGATCACCAACGGCGCCGGCATGACGCTGACGGCAACCGCCTGATCTGTTTGATGACCGCCATGGTCGGCCGACAGGGTCTTTCCCTTTCTACCTGTCGGCCGACCGATCTTTTTTAGACATGGTTAACGATGGCGATCACGATCAACGGCATTCCCGTTCTGCTCGATCCCGACTGTGAAGTCGGGACGTTCTTGGAGCAATACCTGTCGACCGAGGGAATGCGGTTGTTCGGACATTGTACGACGTGGGATGCGTCGATGCGGGCGCGGTCTAGGTCGAGCGGATCAGGCCGAATCGCACTACCGACATTCAACTATCCGCCGCCGCCGAAACCTCAGATCAACACGCTCTACCTGCCGACCGGAGCAACACGCTGGGGCTGCGGATTGTTTTTGATGGACCGGAAGAATTTGGTTGCGCTGAAAAATTCCCTGCCGGATGACGGCGATAATAAATGTAAATTGCTGCTCACCGAGGAGACTGTGTTCACTGATAGAACGCAGAGGGAAGCCGAGTACACGATGTACATGCTTCCCGCCCGCGCTGTTGCGGTGAAATCGAACCTCAACGACAATGCGTATCCTAACGACACGGCCGGGGCTGAATTGCCATCAGATCAGGAATTCGGCAATTCTCAACTGTGGATCGTCCCATTGGTCGACGTTCGATGGTTTTGGCAATTCGTCAATGTCGGGTTCCTGTGGTTGGATGAAAACGCCACTTGGAAAGATTTGCTAAAATCTGTGTTCGATAAACTCGACGATGTGTCGGAGCAACTCGCAGCGATCAGGACCGAGGATATCTCGCATGAATACGGTCGCCCCGATTCAGAAGAGTTCAGTCGTTGCTGGGAAAACGCCGCGGCAATCCTCGATGCGATAGCAGCATGCCTCGGGCGTCGTGTGGTGTTCGACTGGGACGCCAATCACTGTGAGTTGTTGAGTCCGACTCAGAGCGAGAAGTGGATTCAGAAGAACTTCGATGGCAAGTGGGATGACAATGGATCGCCACAACTACTCGCTGGTGGTCATGGCTCTTACTACGATTATGGAACATTGTCGGAGTCGGTTACCGTCGTGTTTCCATACGAAGAGACCGGCGAGTACCTGACTTCAGTCACCAAGACGATTGAAGACGTGTCGGCGGACATCACGGACTATCCAGACGACAACAATACCACATCTGCTCCGATTCTCTTGGATGGCATTGCGACTCCACAGGCCGGGACCGTCTACACTGTTTTCGAGTCGGCAATTGCTGGGCTCTTTTCTTCACCGAAGCCAATCGACGATCTGGCAATGCGCATTGCCCGCGATTATTATCAGTGGGGATACCGCAAGTTTGACACTACCTTCATTGGTCTTCCGTACTGGGGACCGACCGGGTTCGACAACTGCACGATGATTTTTTTGGGATCTCCTGGCCCGATGGGATTGCAGTTTCACACTCGGGTTACGTCAATGCCCGCGAATTTCGGCGTGACGAACATGCTGAATCAGGTGCTTCCGGCGAGCATTTCGTCGTCGAGCAGTTCATCGAGCAGTAGTTCGTCGTCGAGCAGTTCATCATCCAGTAGTTCATCGAGCAGTTCCTCCAGTTCGTCGAGCAGTTCCAGCAGTTCCTCGTCTGGATCGTCCTCGGACTCCGGCTCCTCCGGCTCCTCGGACTCCGGCTCCTCCGGCTCCTCGGACTCCGGCTCGGGTCCGCCATCAGGTTCCGGCCCACCATCGGAATCTGGCGGGCCGTCAGGATCCGATTCAGGGTCTGGCGGTCCATCATCATGCCGTGTTGTCGCGGACGTGTACTGCAACGACGATGGCAGCCTGCGGGTCAACTACTGCACGATCTTCTTGCCGCCTGGAAGCTACTGTTCATGCAGCGACGGCGGATCGTCTGGGGGTTGATCGATGGGCGAATCTAAGACGATCCCAAATTGCCCGTGCTGCATGCGGAAACCTTGCCTGGATGGCAACGCGCTCGAGGCGAAGTGCCAACATATATTCACCGGCAAGGCTACGGGCATCGCGGCAATAAACCCCGATTACTTTACACGATTCGATGGCCAAGAATTCCCTGTCACCCTGAATAGCGTGTACGTTAGCTGGTGGCATGGCGATGTTGTGCGTGGCGTGCCTGGACCGTTTAATGTAAAAATCACTATCTTGTGCTCCACCACCACCTCAGGCTTCAGGCAGTGGCACATTGTTCTTGAGGTGGATGTACCATACTCGCCGTACATGTTTGGGTTTGCTTACGTTATTCCAGGGTTCGGTAGAGACTGTCCGCCCACCGGCGCGTACACGCTGGACACTGTGCCTGGATATCCCGAAACCGGACTGCATCCTGTCGTCACGATATCATGACGGACGAAGAGACGCGTGCGCATCAAGAGTTTATCTACGCATACTTGCGGTCCGTTGCTGGAAGTTTTGTCGTGTCGCAGCCGGCCATCGCGGAGGAATGCGTCTTCGCCAATTTGCATCGCCTGAAAGTGTGCCATGACTGTCACGAGCGGCCGGACGGGTGCTGGAAGGCCAGCGACTACAGTTGCGTTCACGAACGCAACCGGGCCATGCGAGAGGCGGCAGAGAGCGGATCGTGTCCCCTGGGTAAATTTACTGAACATCAGGAAAAGCCGGTACGGCCTACAGAAATCAACGTGAACACCTACTTCGACCGCGTTGTGTTGGTAAATCTGCAGAGGCGTCCCGACCGCCTAGCCGAGTGCGAACATCAGTTATCCGGCGGCAATTGGCCGTTTCAGCAACCCGAGATATTCCGAGCGGTTGATGCCAACGCCCTGCCCATCCCGCTCCAGTGGGTTGACGGCGGCGGCGCCTACGGTTGCATGCAGAGCCACCGGCAGATCCTCGAACGCGCGATCATGGACGGTGTGCAGAAGCTCCTGGTGCTGGAGGACGATCTGGTCCTGTGTGATGACTTCCCGGCCGAGGTCGCGAAGTTCCTGGCCGCCGTGC
>CAIMEK010000266.1 GCA_903839965.1 uncultured Acetobacteraceae bacterium
CCTCAGCATGTCGGTCCTTGGGCTGCTCCTGGGCTGCATCGGCACCGATCTGACAACCGGCGACGAGCGCTACACGTTTGGCGTGCCGGCATTGACGGACGCGGTCAATTTCGTCGCCATCGCCGTCGGTCTGTTCGCGTTCACGGAAGTCGTCATGAATGTCGGCTTCCCCGTGCAGCGCGCACTGGCCATGGCGAAGGTCACGGGCCTGTTCCCGACGCGGAAGGACCTGAAGGAGTCGTGGAAGCCGGTACTGCGCGGCACCGCGCTCGGCGGATTCCTGGGCATCTTTCCTGGCACCGGTCCGCTCCTGAGTTCATTCGCTTCATACGCAATGGAGCGACAACTGGCCGATGATCCCAGTCGCTTCGGGCAGGGTGCGATCGAGGGAGTCGCGGGGCCGGAAGCGGCAAACAACGCCGCTGCCCTCACGCATTTCATCCCGATGTTGACGCTCGGGATCCCGGCGGGCGCGGCCATGGCGCTCATGCTGGGCGCCCTGCAGATCCAGGGCATATCGCCCGGGCCGCAGGTCCTGACCAAGTACCCGGACCTGTTCTGGGGAGTCGTCGCGAGCATGTGGATCGGCAACATGATGCTGCTGGTCCTCAACCTGCCCATGATCGGGATCTGGATCCGGCTTCTCCGCGTGCCGTTCCAGACGTTGTATCCCGGCATCCTGGCGTTCTGCTGCATCGGGACATACAGTGTCATGAGCCAGGCGTTCGACGTAAGGCTGGCGGCGCTGTTCGGCCTTGTCGGCGTGATGTTCAAGGCGATGAACTGCAGCCCGGCGCCACTGGTTCTGGCCGTGGTGCTGGCGCCGCTGCTGGAAGAGAACTTCCGGCGCGCCATGATCATGTCGAGCGGCGACGCCTCCGTTTTCGTCGCGCGGCCGATCAGCCTTTGCATTCTCTTGCTGACGGTCGCGCTGGCGCTCATGCTGTCGATGCGCAGGGGCAGTTTTTCGCGGTTGGCGTCCGGGCCTCTCGCGTTCGTCATGGGCCGGAAGCCGGTTTGATCCGGAGCAGTCGGTGGCTAAGCCTTATCTTTCGGCCTTCCCGGCGCCCACACTTTCAGTCAGGGCCATAGGGCGCAACGATGCCCTTGCCTCGAAATGGGCGATCGCCGGGCTACAGGTAAAGGAGTTCTCGTGATCATGGGCGACCTGAAAGAGCTTCGCAACAGGATCGCGGTTGTTGGCGTCGGCAACACGGCCTACGGCAACTTCCCCGAAATCGACGACTATGGACTCGGGGCGCAGGCTTTTCACAGAGCGCTCGACGACTGCGGCCTCGAACGGGACCAGATCGACGGCCTGCTGGTCTGCCGCGTCCCCTATTACGCCCGCATGGGCGAGGTTCTGGGCGTGCATCCGCGCTGGACGGCGACCATGCCTCCGCACGGCCGCATGTCCGGCATGGGGATCATCGAGGCGATGATGGCGCTGCAATGTGGCGCCGCCCAGTACGTGGCACTCATCTACACCAATATCGGGCGCTCGCGCCGCGTAACCTACGGCGGCGAGGATGCGTCGAGCTTCTGGGATCCTTGGGGCTTCACCTCGCCCGGCGGCGCACACGCGATGATGTTCCGCATGCACATGGAGCAGTACGGAACCACGACACGTCAGCTCGCGGAGGTTTCGGTTGCCTTCCGCAAGCATGCGATCCTTTACCCCGATGCGATCATGAAGAAGCCGATCACGATCGACGACCATGAGACCGCGAAGTTCATTGTCGAGCCGCTGCGGTTGCTGGATTATTGTTTGATCAGCGACGGCGCCACCTGTCTCATCATGACCACGGCCGACCGCGCCCGAGACCTGCGCAAGCGCCCTGTTCTGATCTCTGGTGTCGGCGCCAAGGACGACTATCACGACGCGTCGGTTTTGAACTTCGCGCAGGACTGCTGGTACGGCCCGCTGCAGAAGGTGGCGCAGGAGTCCTATGAAATGGCAGGCGTCGGTCCCGCCGATGTCAGTGCGTTGATGTGCTACGACAACTTCAGCCCCACGGTGCTGTTCAGCCTGGAAGGGTTGGGGTTCTGCAAGCAGGGCGAGTCCGGGCCCTATGTGGAGGGCGGCACCCTCGCGCTCGGAGGGAAGCTGCCGACCAACACCGACGGTGGGCATCTTTCCAACACCTACATGCAGGGTTGGGCGCACAACATCGAGGCGGTGCGTCAGCTTCGTGGGGAATGCGGCGCGCGCCAGGTTCCCGACTGCAAGGTCGTCCAGTTCGTTCAGGCCACTCCGTGCACCCGTTCGATCGTCTACACGCTCGGATGAAACGGAACGCTCAGGAGGCAGCAATGACCACCACCACCTACAACAAGCCCTTGCCGATTGACAACGTTTCCGCAAGGCCGTTCTGGGCGCATGCCAAAGAGGGTCGTCTCGTGGTCCAGCACTGCGATGTTTGCGGCCATCTGCATTTTCCGCCCGGGCCGGTTTGCCCGGCCTGTCTCGCCGACAAGCAGAGCTTCCAGGAAGTGAGCGGCCGGGGCACGCTGGTTTCCTGGGTTCACTTCCACCGCGCCTATTGGGACGGGTTCCAGGGCGACCTGCCCTACAACGTGTGCCTGGTAAAGCTCGCCGAGGGACCGATCATCATCAGCAACCTGGTCGGAGAGCTGCCCGAGAAGCTCCGCGCCGGGGTCGGGGTAACCGTGGTTTTCGACGCGGTCAGCGAAGAGCTGACGCTGCCGCGGTTCAAGCTCGACTGAAGGAGAGTTGCAGCGCGGGCCAGCAACTTCGCGGGGCGCCAGGTGTGGCGCCCCGCCGGCGTTTCAGCGCCCTCCCGAAACCGTCAGCTCGATGCCGGAAATGTAGGATGCTTCAGCCGACAAGAGGAACAGGACCGCCCGCGCCATCTCGATCGGCTCCGCCACCCGCCCGATCGGCACGATCGGCATCAGGCGTGCCAGCCGTTCGGCGGGGTTCATTTCAGTCGCCGTCAAGCCCGGGCTGACGCAGTTCACGCGCACGCCCTGTTTGACCGCCTCACGGCCAAGTCCCAGGGTGAAGCTGACGATGGCGCCTTTCGAGGCCGCATAGTGCACGCGTTCTCCGGCACTCCCTAGCCGCGCCGCGACGGAACCGATATTGACGATGGCGCCGCCCTGACCTCCACGGTTTCGCGCCATGCGGCGCACCGCCTCATGCGCGCAAAGCATGGAGCCGATCACATTGACATCCATGAGGCGTCGAATTTCGGCGATGTCGATATCGGCGAAGTTGGCCGGGCCACCATTCATCCCCGCGTTGTTCACGAGGCCGGTTACCGGGCCGAACATCTGCTCCGCCGTGTCGAACATCCGCCGGACATCCGCCTCGAGCGATGTGTCGGCCTGAACGGTGGCGGCCCGGCCACCTGCCTCCTTGATCTCTTGCACCACGGCTTCTGCCGCCTCGCGGCGCTCGATATAGGTGGTCAGCACGGCCGCGCCGCGCTCGGCCGCCAGCTTTGCTGTCGCCGCACCGATCCCGCGACTGCCGCCCGTCACAATGACTACGTCACCCATGCCGCCCATCCTCGCCGTTTGGTTTTTTTCACAGTCGGGCAGCGGTTCCGCGCGCGCCTGCCCGCTCTCAATTCCTGGCGCTGCTTCAATGCGTCCAAAGCGGGCATCACATGGGCGGTACCAGGTAGGCGGTGCAGCAAACACAAAATCCTGTTCCGATACAAGCGAGATCAGCCGTTCGATGTAGACAAGCCGATCGGTCGCTCCGTGCTGATCCGCTATGATGCGAATGCCGAAGGTTACGAGGCCGGTAAGATGAAACGCGCCGCGAGCGCGGCGAAAAGCGAGTGTCTGGGTCGGGCGGAGGGTTTGCCCAGCGCTATCATGCTCGACCGGCCCAAACGGCGACGAGAGAGAGGCATGACAGAGAACCCGTTTGGCGATTTGCCCAGGCCTGGCATGCTGCGGGGGGATGCGCGCCATCGCGACGGCGGACGAACTCGGCGAATACTGCGGTCTGCTGCTGGCCAGGCTCGGGGCGGAGGGCATCAAGATCGAACCCGTCGAAGGCTCGGCGCCGACCAGCTCGCCCGCGCCGCCCTGCAGCGCCTGGTCGCCAGCATCCAGCGCGCCAGCCACTTCACCGGATCGAGGTGCTGACCGAGCTGAACCTGCTCGACGAACGCGACGAGGACCGTCCGAAGGCCGCCTGTGCGCTGATGGCCTCGCGGCGCTGGGGGCGCTACCTCAACCCGGACTGGCGGGGGCGACCGAGGCGCGATGCGGTCCGCGTGAAGGCGGTGCGTTACCTCGCCGAGAGCCGGACCATTGTTCAGCGCACGAAAATCGCCGGTGAGCCGGGCGATCTGCTGAAAAAGCTCGGTATTCAATGCCAAAGCAGCTGCTGGCGGTGACCGAGGCGGCCAAGACCCCCGCTGCGCCATAGCCACACACCCGCAATCCGCCTCCCGAAAGCCGCTGATGGACCTTACGGATTCCGCACGTCTGTCGAGCGACCGCGATCCCTGGCTCTGCAGACCGCCCTTGCCTCCGCCGACAAGAACGTCGCGGCGCTGACCGCCGTGCGGGGGCGCGCGACCATCCTGACTTGCTGTTGGTTGAATGATCGCGCGCTGACCTGACCGGTCAGAGCGGGGTGAAGGTTGGCACCGGCGGGCCACCCTCCGCGTCGGCCCAGACGAGCCTGACCGCCTGGCCGATGCGCAGGCGATCGAAATCGCAGCCGACAAGATTGGTC
>CAIMEK010000267.1 GCA_903839965.1 uncultured Acetobacteraceae bacterium
ACCGCTTGCCCCGGCCGCGGTTGGCGCTCGGCCAGGCGGTGGCGGGCCTCGCCCATGCCGGCATGGATGTTTCCGACGGGCTGGTGCAGGACGCCGGCCACCTGTGCCGCGCCGGCGGCCTCGGCGTGGTCATCGAGGCCGCCGCGGTGCCGCTTTCGCCGGCGGCGCGGGCGGCCGATCGCCTGGCGCTGTGCCTGACCGGCGGCGACGATTACGAACTCCTGCTGGCCGTGCCCCCTGAAGCCGAGGCCGCGCTGGCCGGGGCCGCCGCGCGCACCGCCACGCCGCTGACGCGCATCGGCCGTTTCCGGGCTGGCCCGCCCAAGGTCGAGCTGCGCGCGCCCGACGGCACCGCGATGGCCCTGGCCACGGGCGGCTGGAGCCATTTCGCGTGAACCGCAACGTCTGGCTGCTGTTCCTCTGCCAGGCGCTGACCAACGCCATCACCATGGGCCAGGTGGCGATGAGCGCGCTGATCGGCCTGGCGCTGGCCGGCGACAGGTTCCTCGCCACGCTGCCCTATGCCATCCAGATGGCGGCGACGATGGCGGCCTCCATCCCGGCCGGCATGGTGTTCGCCCGGCTGGGCCGCAAGCCCGGATTCTACCTCGGCGCCCTGTTGGCCACGGTGGGTGCGCTGCTCTACGGGCTCGGCGTCTGGCAGGGCAGCTTCTGGATCTATTGCTTGGCCGCGGTGCCGGCCGGCCTGGGCTTCGGCATCGGCCAGCACTACCGCTTCGCCGCCGCCGAACTGGCCGACCCGGCCGCGCGCCCGCGCGCCGTCGCCCTGGTGATGGCCGGCGGCGTGCTGGCGGCCCTGCTCGGGCCCGAACTGGTGAAGCGTTCGCTGCTGCTGGTGCCGCCCTTCGTGTTCCTGGGCACCTACCTGTGCGTGGCGCTGCTGCCGATGGCGATCGCCGTGCTGCTGAGCTTCGTCCGCCTGCCGCCCCCGCCGCCCCCGGTGCGGGTGCCGACCCCGTTGCGCGCCATTCTGGCCCGTCCCGCCTTCATCACCGCGGCGGTCGCCGGGCTGGTCGCCTACGGGTCGATGAACCTGCTGATGGCGGGCACGCCGCTGGAAATGAAGCTGTGCGGGTTCCGCGACGTCGACAGCATCGACATCATCCAGTTGCATGCGACGGCGATGTTCGCCCCGGGTTTCGTGACCGGGCGGATCATCCAGCGGTTTGGCACGCACCGGGTCATCCTGGCCGGCGCCCTGGCCACGCTGCTCTGCGTCGGCATCGCCCTGACCGGCGAGACCTACACGCATTTCGCGGTCGCGCTGACCCTGCTGGGCCTGGGCTGGAACTTCATGTTCACCGGCGCCACCACGCTGCTCACCACGGCGTACGACCCGCACGAGCGGGTGCGCGCGCAGGCGGCGAACGACTTCATCGTGTTCGGCACGGTGGCGGTCACCAGCTTCAGCGCCGGCGCCCTGCACGCCGCCAGCGGCTGGGCGGCGATCAACTGGGCGGTGGTGCCGCCTGTTCTGGTGGCCGCGGCATTGGTGCTGTGGCACCGGGCGCACCAGGCATCCCGGCCGGCGCTGGCCGATTAGCTTAGGCGCTCAGTATTTGCTGCCGGTGGTGCTGGTCGCCCCGCTCTGCGGACCCTGGTTGGGCGTGACCATGCCCGGGGTGAACTTGCCCACGTTGCCGAGCAGTTGCTGCAGGAACGAGGCATCGTTGCCGGGCGCGGGCGTGGTCCGCGACACCACGGCGACCGGGATGGAGTCGTTCTGCGACTTGCGCTCGATGGTGCGCAGCACGCCCTGGCCGTCGAAGGTCAGCACCACCACCTTCTGGTCCAGCACCTCGTTGGTGGCAGCGATCACCGGCTTGGTGACCTCGCCGATATACAGCCAGGTATTGTCGTCGAAGGTGGCGCGGGCGGTGGGCGAGCCGATCAGGGCGGCGACGTCGGTTCGCGTCGAGGTGCCGGGGACGAGTTGCGACAGCATCTCGTCGTCCACCTTGTTGCCGCGTACCTGCGGCGGGTGGGTCATGAACCCGGGCAGGCCGCAGCCGGCGAGTCCGGCCGTCGCCAGCAGGGCGGCGAGCAGGCGAAGCGTGGGCAGGCGGGAGGCAGGCTTGGGCAAGATGGGTCGTCCTCCTGGGGGCCCACGCAAACGGGCGGGCGGGCGGCGCCACGTTGACCGCTACGCTGGCGGCGCTACGTGTATCGGGTGTCACGACGAACCGGAAGTGCCAATTGGTCATGGTCGCCAGACCGGGCCGGGCGAGGAGCGGGCGATGAGTGTGTTCGGGTTGCTGCGTCCCGATCCGCATGAGCGGACCGGCTACGTGCTCTACGCCGCCGCCGTCGCCGCGGCGCGCGACCCTTATCTCTATGCCGTCCTCGGCGTGCCCGACACGCTGGACGGCCGGTTCGACCTGGTGGGGCTGCACGTGTTCCTGCTGATCCGCCGCCTGCAGGCCGAGCCGCCGCCCGGCCCGGCGCTGGCCCAGAGCGTGTTCGATGCGATGTTCAACGACATGGACGTGAACCTGCGCGAGATGGGCGTGGGCGACCTTTCGGTGGGGCGGAAGGTGAAAGTGATGTGGGAGGCGTTCCACGGCCGATCCATTGCCTATGCCCAGGCGCTGGACGCCGGCGACGACGCTGCCCTGCGGGCGGCGCTTGTCCGCAATGTCTGGCGCGGCGCTCCGCCCGGCGACGGCCCACCGCGCCTCGCCGCCATCATGCGCGCGCAGGACGGCCATCTCGCCACCCAGCGCCTCGCCGCCGGCCAGGCGGCGTTCCTGCCGGCCGCGCAGGTGCGGCCATGAAAGTCGAGCTGTCCCGCCCGGTGGCGGTCAACCGCATTGCCTCCGGCCTGGAGGTCGAGGTGCGCGCCGACGCGGCCGAATGCGCCGCCCTGGCCGCGCGCATGAACATCCCCGCCGTGCTTGAGTTGGTCTGCGACTTTCGCCTCGGCGCCGCCGGCGGCGGGGTGGTGCTGGCAAACGGCCATTTGCGGGCCCGGGTGGTGCGGACCTGTGTGCTCACGCTCGACGCGTTCGAGATGCCGACCGAGGAGCGCTTCCGGCTGCGCTTCGTGCCCGCCGGCCAGGAATCGGACGACGACGACCCGGAATCCGACGATGAGATCGGCTATGTCGACGGGCTGATCGACCTCGGCGAAGCGGCGGCGGAGCAGTTGGCCCTGGCGCTCGACCCGTATCCCCGCAAGCCGGATGCCAGCTTGCCCGGCGTCGCGGGCGAAGATGAGCCCACGCCGTTCGCGACGCTGGCGGGGCCGGCACAACGCCGCTAGGATAGGACTCATGCGCTTGGCTGCTTGCAGGGGGGGGGACCCTCTGCTAGACGGCGCGCCTCGCGTTATTGCCATCTTGTGACCGCCTCCCGAACGGCCCGTGGATTTCTGCTATGCAGGCCAGCATGGAGCATCACGCAGACCGGAGGGGCATTGTCCCATGGCTGTTCCAAAGCAAAAGACCTCGCCTTCGCGCCGTGGCATGCGCCGCAGCCACGAGGCTTTGCCGGTGGAGGCGCACGCCGAATGCCCGAATTGCGGCGAACTGCGGCGACCCCACCACGTGTGCAGCCATTGCGGCCACTACGATGGCCGTGAGGTGGTTGCGGCCGGCAAGGCCCTGAAGGGGGCCGTCCGGGCCTGATCCGGCGTTACCCGGCGCGGAGTGGCGCGATGGCGATCGATGGCTTCCCCGCATTGTCGCACCCGACCTGGCCGGGCCGCTGGGGCTCGCGCGAGAGGGGCCGACATTGACCGGGCAAGCCGTCGACGGTCCGTTTACCCTGGCGGTGGACGCCATGGGCGGCGACCATGCGCCCGATATCGTGGTGCAGGGCATCGACATTTCCGCCGAACGCCACCCCGCGGCGCGCTATCTGCTGGTGGGCGACGAGGCGCGGCTGCAGCCGCTGTTGCGGCGCTACCGCCGCGCCGAGGCGGCCTGCACGGTGCGGCACGCGCCGGATACCATCGCCGCCGACCTCAAGCCGACCGCGGCGCTGCGCCAGCGC
>CAIMEK010000268.1 GCA_903839965.1 uncultured Acetobacteraceae bacterium
CGGACGACACCCGCACGGCCTTCCAGACCCACCAGGCCGAGCTTGAGGCGTACGGTGCCCGCGTGTGGGACGCGCAGGGCCATAACGCGACGGTCGCATGGGTGACGCAATGGATTCGCGCCAGAGCTGCGGAGGGTGCCCGGATCATCGGTGTTGACCCAGTGACCGCCGCAGACCCAGGACAACGGCCGTGGGAAGCTGACCGGACGCTCATTGTGACCTGTGAGGAGTTGGCGGCGCAGCATGGATGCTCGATCCTGCTGGTGACCCACCCGCGAATGGCCAAGGGCCAACGGCCAACGCTTGAAACAATGGCCGGTGGCCTGTCCTACGCCCGATTGACCGACGTTGTGCTGTGGACCGCCGTTCACGATCCTCCCGAATCCGGCGTGGTACAAAGCTCACTGGGACCGATGCAATGCGAATACTCGAATCATATCGCATTGTTCAAGACGCGCGACAGCCGGGGGCGCGGTACGCACATCGCGTATCACTTCGACCAAGCTACGTTGCGTATGCACGAAATGGGCTGTGTTATCAGGGACAAATAACCCATGAACCCCACAACCCTAGTCTGCAAATGGAGCGCGGTGGACGCCGCGATGGGCCTGCAAGGGAAACTATGCCCCATGCCGTGCTGTGAGTCACTCAAGGCTCTGGCAGCATAGGCAGAAGTGCTTGCGTACGAGGTGACGCTGTTTTGCTGCGGCAACGACGATTGCCCGTTTCGAGAGTGACGCACAACAAAGAGCCACAGATGGCTACTCCGTACAAAATTAAGTTGTGGTATTTTCGGGCGTGGTGCTTCAAGATCGGGTTGGGACTCTTTGACCGAGAAAGCACCAACCTCGACGATGGGTATCAGGTGGCGAGGGTATCGCGGGTTGAGCATTATGCCGCACACGCCGCGGCAGAAGAGCCGATTTTTCACGGTGACGAGTGGATCAACCCGCAAGCCATTGCGCGATTCGCGGCTGCTTACAGTACAGCACAGCAACCCGTTTCTAGGCTGGTAGTCGAATCATGGTGGATGCACAGGCGAGACAATATCTTGGACATGGCCAGTGCTGTCAGACAGGCGATGGCAGGCCGTCGATGTAGAGACAGAAAACAGGAGATTGCGCGTTGATTCAGTTCCCGGGCCGACGTGTGCGTGGGTTGCTCGCATATGGTCCAGCGTACCAGACGAAAGTAGCAAAAATGGGCGAGTCGTGTCAAGAACTTCAAAATATCTTGACATGGGCGGGCGAAAAATGATAGAGCGGGTGATATGGACGGAATCCTAAAGTGTCCTAAGGCAACCCCGGCGCTTGATGCGCTGTCTGACATTCACAAATTGTTCGTGAGGGAGTATTTTAAGACGTTCAATGCGGCGCGCACGGCGGTTAGTATTGGGTTGTCCTACGATGCTGCGTGGGACATCGTGCATCGCCCTGATGTTTCGGCCGCAATTGCTGAGGCGATGGACCGGCTTGGAATTACTCCCGAGCGGATCGAATCTGAGATCGCGGAAATTGCATTCTCAAACGACGTGGCCGATCTGGAGGGCGTGTTCACGGGAGAGCGGTTGAGCGACCTGCGCAGAAAAGGGGTGCCAACCAAACTAATTCGCAAAATCAAGGCAACTCGCCGCATGGTTCGCAGCGACGACAACCCGGACAGATGGGAGCCCGTCGAGGATATCACCATTGAGTCGCATGATCGGCTCAAGGCGTTGGAGCTGCTGGGCAAGGTCCGGGCCATGTACCCGTCAACGCCTGATGGGGCGAGCACAACGAGCATCAACCTCACCCTCGTCCAGGCGGTCATCGACAACATGCCGGAGATGCGGCTGGCGTTCCCCGGCGCGCTGCCACTGGCACAGGGTGATACCCATGTTTCGGACGCCCCGCAGGCCAGCCCGGATGGAGATCGTGCCTCTAGTGCAAACGTGGAGCCCCGAAAATGATCGTTTTTCGCAAAATCGCCGCTTTTCTCGCTCGCCCCTTCGTTCGGAGCCATCGCCGCCGGGCCTACAAACGCATTTTGGGCAGCGTAGAGCAGGGCGCATCCGGCCCGATTTTCTTTCACGGCGGGCCACTGGACGGAGCGACCCGCGATGTCGATTGGTGGAGCGACTCGCTGCGGATTGAACTAGACGATGGCGAGTGGGTTTATCGGCTCAAACATGGCGTGACGCAGACATGGTACAGCTACGTCGGCCCGGCCCTGGAAGGCCGCGACGTGCTGGCAATTTGAAAGGCATACAATGGCAGACATGACGTTGAAGCAGGCTCAACAGTTGGCGCAGAACGCACGGGTCCGCGGCGATCAGGTGTTGATCCTCCAGGACCCCAGCGAGACACAGACCGCCGGCGGGATTGTGATCCCGAACCGCGTCGCAGAGGAACATCGGCAGTGGAAGGGCGTCGTTCTGGCCACCGGGCCGGGCAAGTTCGAGCCGACTCTTGGCAAGCGCCTGCCGGTGGATCTGTCGGCGGGCGACCGCGTACGCTTTACTCACTACCGCGGCACGTACGTTGACCTAGGCCCCGGCTCGTTTGCCACCGACGAGAAAAAGAGCCGGTTTGTGGTCGTGCCGGAGGAGGACGTGTTGATGGTGCTGACATGAGAGGCCTATTCTTGCAGGGATGATCCTCGACCCGCAATTCATCTGGCCATTGCTTGCCATCGCAATATATTTCTTGACATCGCCCGCCGAATTTTGCGATAAGCGAATTCGGTAGCCTGCAAACCGGAAAGCAGGCAGAAAGGCGATGCACTATGACAGTCCAAATCGGCAGCGGGTTCCCCTTCAATTCCCTCACGCAGGAGCAAGCCTCGTCAATGAGCCTTCAGCGGGCCGGGGTCGAAATCCTCGCCCGCGTGGATAAGCTCGCGTCACAGTCGGTATACAGCATCGACGCACAGATCAAGGGGGCGGTCAATTTCCACACGTCGGAGCCGACAACCCAGCAGAACGGCGATACCTACCGCTGCACCGTCGGCGGCACGGGCTCGACATCGACAACGGTTACGTTTGTCGCCGGCCAGTTGTATACTTGGTCCTCGCTGTCGTCGGTCTGGGTTCAGTTCATCCCGGTGATCGTCAATCGGACGATCCTGGACGTGAGCGACGGCAATGTCTATGTCTGCACGTCTCTTGGCCCGCCGGTTGTCTGGACGAGCCAAGGTTCCTTCGCCAATCTGGCGCTTCTGACGCCGACCGCAGGCTCCGTCACGGCCAGTAAAGCCGTGATCGTTGACGCCAGCAAGGACATCGGAGCGTTCCGAAATGTCGGCCTCGCGGGCAACCTGGCATATTCCGGCCTGAGCGGAGCCAACCAGATCCTCATGCCAGACAACCTGGCCTCCGCGCTGGTCATCGGCGAGGGTGCCAACGCCTACATCACGTTTACGACCAGCAACGGCACTGAGGCGATAACGGTAGCCAAGGCTACGGCGTTCAGCTCGACCGTCACTATCGGCGGCAGTTTGATTACCTTAGCCGGGGCGTTCGGCACATCCGGCGCGCACGCCTGCACGCTGACCCTGACTGATGACACCAACATTACTCTGCCAACCAGCGGGACCCTGCTGGCACAGGCCCTGACCAGCGGGAATGTCTTTGTCGGATCGGCCGGCAACGTGGCTACCGGCGTGGCCATGAGCGGCGATGTCACGATCATTGCGAGTGGGACAACCACGCTCAATGCCGTTCACGCGGAACAGGTCCACCGGATTCCGGTTGCCGCACTCGGTGCCGATGCGGATTTGGCGACCACGGTAGTATTCGCCGTGCCGAGGGCCGGTGTGATTTCCTACATAGGCTATATCCCTATCGGGACCGACTTCGGAACGATTGGCGATTCCAACACCAGCGTTTTCACCGTGGCGCAGACTGGGGGAACGATTGCGGCAAAGACCTTCAACACCAGCACCCAACCGACCGCCAATGCCCTGAACAGCTTGGGGTCGCTCACCAACGCCACACTGACGGCAGGCCTGCCGGTAACACTGGCTATTACCAATGGCTCGACGGCTAAGACGCCCGGCGGCCAGCTCATCATCGTATTCACCCCAACCAACGTTTAGGAGCATTCCGTGACCGGAAAATTCAAATGGTTCAACACCGACAAGGGCTTTGGCTTCATCACCGGCAGCGACGGCAAGGACGTATTCGTCCATCACTCGCAGATTCCGGCCAGCGTGGACCGTGATGACCTGGGCCACAAGATCGTCGCCGAGCAGGCGGCCTGCGAATTCGAGATCGAGGATTCCCCCAAGGGCCCGCGGGCGAAGTCGGTGGTGATCCTGGCATAACCAACTGGGCCAACTGGCCATTGGGCGGAAGATGTTTATGACTCAAGACGAAATGACGGGGCGACAACCGATGAGCCAGGACACGCGCGACATCATCCGGCAGATCGCGGCCGAGGTCGCGTTGTCCATTGTAGATCGCTTTGAAAAGACGGTGGACATGAAGGTTTCCGAATCCGTCAGTCACCATGAGCGGACATGCTCATGGCCGACTTCGATTACGGCGACGGTTACGGAAGTCAAGGAACAGGTCAGTAAGTACAACGGCATTGTTGACCAGGGTAAGGGGGCGTTGGCCTTGGCGAAGTTTCTGTGGGCCGTTGCGGGTGGCGGCGTGGTTGCGGTAGCCACTCACTTCTGGAAATGAAGGAGCCATACATGCGGA
Source organism: uncultured Acetobacteraceae bacterium (assembly GCA_903839965.1). GTDB lineage: Bacteria > Pseudomonadota > Alphaproteobacteria > Acetobacterales > Acetobacteraceae > Rhodovastum. The sequence goes on from CAIMEK010000268.1 coordinate 4,685, forward strand.
CGATTTCGATTCTGTTTCTGGCGGTTGTTGTGGCCGGTTGTTCCGGCCTGATCGTCAAGAAGGACATGGGCAGCGCGATCGACGCCAACGCCAAGCTGACGGCGGCAACCCAGCCGTCCGACGCCGTGGCCAACCTGACCACGAAGGCGACGATCTTCCAGTCGTACTACACCGGGGCCACGGTCAACGGCTTGGCATGGCTGTTCGACCCGACCAAGTCGATCTACTGCACGCCGGCGTACTACGTGGAGTTCGGCAAGATGGCCACATGGAGCGCTGCGGCTACGTCTAGGCCCGCGATAGCGGTTTCATCCGACGCGACAGAAACCGCGTGGCTGGTACAGGTGAAGAACGCAAAGGACGGCGTGGCGAAATGATGGCCTTCATCCTCGCATATTGGTGGCTCTGGCTCATCGGGCTGGCCGTTGGGCTGGTCATGTTCGGCTATATGGCGGCCGAAGCTATCTCCAACATGGGCTGGCCCGGCGTCGGTATTGACTTGTTGCCGAGGATTGTTGGCTTGATCGGCCTGATTATCGGTGGCACGTCGTTTCTGGCCCTACTCCTGATTCTATGGCGAATGTTCAACCGTTGGGTGACTTCGTGACCTGGTGACGATTCATTCTGCTCTTGCTTTCTGGCGACGTTCCGACTCTCGGATAAAGGAAAACGTATGACGACTTCAACGACTACCACGACAACCCCGGCCCTGACGCTCGATCAACTGCTCGCAAAGTTGCCAGCTTCGCTCAAGCCCTGGGCGCAGACCTACGGCCCGGCCTTGCTTGCCGGCGGGTCGCAACTGGCCAGCGACTTCATCAACCTGATCCTCAAGGGCGACCAGACCGGGGCATACAGGATCGTTCTGGCCGCCATGCCCGACGCGGCATTTCAGGCCGAAGGATTGGCAATCACGAATGAGATGGCGGCGCTGAACCAGCAGAACGCCGACAGCATAGCGCTTCAGAAGAAGGCGTTGACCGCCTTGCTGTCCGTTCTGTTAACAATCGTTCTGGCGATGGTGGGTCTTTAACTCACTACTGGCATGGAAAATCCTGAAAGGATTTAGCATGGACACGATCAAGAACCTTTTGGCGAAGTACGCGACCCCGTTGCTGGTGAAGTACGTCCTGCGGGGCATCACCTACGGCTTTGCGGCCCTGGCGGCACGATACGCGATTGAGGCCCCGTCGTCCGACACTCAGGCACAGTTGGCCGGCTGGATCGCGTCTGCGGTTTCGACCGCTGTAGCCCTCGGTATCGACTACCTCCAGCACAAGTACAACACCAAATGACCCAAAGGTACTGTGACTATTCTACTGGCAGCGACTCGACCGGCTTTCGGACAGGTGCGCCGGGATGCTGCTTGACAGAGAGTTGAGGATGAAATGACGCATTATCGAAAACAGTTCGCGGGCAGACAGCCTATTTTTCAGGACTGCGATATCGTCGCGGCCTGCAATGTGTCGCAGCAGCAGCCGCATACCGCGATTGCGGCTGGCGTCACCGGCCTGGTCTTCATCGAATGCAACCTAGTGAACTGTGACCTACCCGACGATGCTCAATTGTTCGGCTGCAACGTCTCGCAGGTCGATTTGTCCGACCCGGACAACCCCGTGGTGCTTGAATGACGATTACCGCTGACTATTTTGTTGACGGAACAGTGGACGCCTACACCGCGTCCCGTACCGGCAGCAGCGGATCGCCCTGGACAGGCGCTGGCGGTATTCAGCAGGCCCTCTCACTTGCCACCGCCGGTCAGGTCATTGCCGTCAAGGGCGACGGAAGCACAAGCCTGACATGCTCGAAACTCAAAAAAATAACGGTTGGTTCATTCACTGATGGCGGAGCGCCAATTGCGGCTGGCGATTTCGTTATTGAATCATCAACGTCTGGAGGCAACCCCAACGGTGCTCAGGGCCATGTGGTATGGAGGCAGAGTGCCACTGTGTTGTGGATTTACGTTTCTGCTGGTACATGGGTAACATCGGGTTCACCAAACAACTACATCTATAAAAGTTCTGGAAATTACGCTGGCGCAATATCGGCTATAGCCACTCTTGGATTGACTGTTATGACTGCCGGATCTGCTGCCGCTGGTCGATCAAAACTGATAGGCGTAAATTCATCATCGTGGAACGACGATGGAACGACATTCGTTGTTAGTGGAAACGGATGCACTAACGGACTTGTGGCCAATGCCTCGTTCATGGACTACAGGAATTTTGCTATCACAGGAACATCTGGCGGCCACGGCATCCTGTTTAATAGTGCGAATACTGACTGCGTGCTGGTCAACGTGCTCGTTCAGTCCAGTTCAGGAAATGGGTTCTCGGCAATTGGGAATCGGTTTCTGTTTCGTCGATGTCGTGCATTGAGCAACACGGGAATTGGATTTTACCCTGGATCTTCAGCAAGTGCGTATACGTTATTCGGCTGCGAATCGCAACTGAATGCAACTGGAGTTTCCATGGCGTCCTCGTCCGCACAGGTTCAGGACTGTATTATTGCGAACAACAGCGGTGCAGGACTGGTATACTCTGGAAACGGGCAGGTTGCGGTGGATGGTTGCGTGTTCGACGGAAACGGAACGGATCACATCAACATCTCTGCCGGAAGTTCCAGCATCATTCGACAATCCCGGTTCTCGTACTGCGGTAGCGGTTACTACGCGATTAATATGAGCGCCGCGACCAATGCCCGAGTGATCGAGGATTATAACGTGTTCTTTGCCAATGGCGGCGACACCGGAGCAACGGACACGCATGATAGGCTTAGTGTCGATGTTGGAGCGAACTCGATACACGTCGATAGCGACGATGCCCTTGGCTACACGCTCCGCAGCTCCGGCAATTACAACCTGACCAACGCGGCGACATTGCAGAGCGTTTCAAGCTCATTTGACGCCACGAACGTTCTGGCCATGTGTGCCGGGCTGGTTCCGTTGACTGATTACCCGACCGTCGACAATGTGAAATCGGGCGTGGCCTTCAACAGGGGATTGCAAGGAACCTATGCGGCAGCGGGCGGAATTTCCCGCGCCAGATTGGTAGGTGGAGAATGAGGGACAGGCAACAAAATTCAACAAGTTACCCGATGCCGTTCTTCATGGTGTATTCCACCGACCACCAAACCGGCAAGCCCGGCCTTAGTCCTGCCGTGACGATCAGCAAGAACGGTGCTGGATTCGGCGCTCCGTCCGGGGCGGTCAGCGAGATCGGCAATGGCTGGTACTCTCTGGCAGGCAACGCCACCGACCGGGCTACGCTCGGATCACTAATCATCCACGCGTCGGCAACAGGCGCGGACACGACGGATACGCAATTCCGCATCGTGCCGTGGGACCCGTATGACGCGGTTCGGATGGGCCTCACGGCCCTGCCTAACGTCGCCAGCGGAGGCAGGGGCGCGATCATTACCCAAGGCGACGGGACAGCGCAACTCAATGTTTCCGGCGGAAAGGCCCCGGCAACAATGGCGGCGGCAGACCTCAACGGCGGAAACGGCGTGGCATTGACCGTGGCGCAACAGCAGGCGATCGCGCGGGAGAAATACCAGTGCTCCGGCACCGTGTGGCATGTGTCCGCGACCGGAAGTGACGCAAACGACGGCCTGACGTGGGCGACGGCCAAGGCGACGTGGGCGGCGGCAGATGCGGCAGGCGTTGCCGACGACGTCGTTCTTTTCGGGGCAGGAACGTTCACGTTCACCGAGGCCTGCCCATTTTCGCCCAAGCGGATGCGTTTTTATGGCGCGGGACGATGGGTGACTACTCACACATGTAACTACCAGGCGTACATCGACGAGACTCCCGCGATTTCCCCGGCCAGCCAGTCGGGTTTTTTCGACATGGGATTTACGAATACCGGCGCAGGAGACGGACCAACGGACGCCGTTATACTCGGCGGAACTGGCGTTGGCGTCCACTTTACGGGCTGTTATGCGGCCGCGCAATTCAGCGGCTTTTTAGGTAATTCGACCTGGATACTCGACGACTGCGATGCCAACGGGGCGCAGCAAACCATCGTCGCAGGCATTGTGCGCAACTGCCGGGCCGTGGCAGCGGGCTATCCCGGCAGCGGTTGCTATGGAATCCAGGCGGACATGGTCGAGAATTGCATCGTAACGATGACTCCGACAACCAGCTACGTTTCAGCCGTTGGAATCCGGGCCACCGTTGTGCGTGGATGCAACGTAAGAGTCGATGGAAGTGGTGGCGATGGGAGTCCACAAGGCATTTGGGCGGCATACATTTTCGATACCGTGATAGTCACGATAGGAGGGCCTGTTGGCACACCAGTGGATCTTGCTGCCCCGTCCGTGGTGTCTAATTGTATCTATGACGCCACCAAGGCAGCCGGGATCACGCAGGCCCCGCCGCTGGCCAATCTGGACGCGGCGGTAAGCACGCGGCTGGCCCCCACAACGGCAGGCCGCACGCTGGACGTGGCCGCGACCGGCGAGGCTGGGCTGGACGTCTCCAACATCAAGCAGGCCACCGGAGCGACGACGCTGACGAATATCACCGTGCCGACAGTGACGACGCTGACGAACGCGCCGAGCGATTCGGCAGGCGTGACAACCCTTCTCAACCGCATCGGTTCATTCTCCGTTACGGGTGCCAACACGATCCTTGGATGCTTCAAGGCCATGCTGTCTAAGACAGCCACGGCACCGAGCGATGTTGGCGGGGCGTTTGACCCGGCGACGGACAGCGTGGAGGCAATCCGCGACCGCGGCGATGCGGCGTGGGTAACGGGCGGCGGATCGTCGGCCCCCACGGTGGAACAGATTGATGCGAGACTGTCGAGTACGCACGGCGGCGGCTCATGGCTTACCTCCGCGTCGGCGGGCAGCGGGGCAAACACCGTCACTGTTACAGTCACCGATGGAACCAGCCCAATCGAGGGCGCAGCAGTCCGATTCTTCCGCGCTGGAGAATCACTGGGTGCCACCACGAATGCAAGCGGGGTTGCTGTGTTCGGGCTGGGCACATACACATACTCGCTGGCGGCGTCGGCAAATGGATTCTCGTACACCACGACGACCGGGCACGCGATTTCAGCAGATACTCCGGTGTCGCTGGTAATGACGGCAATCTCGATCACGCCAGCAGCGGCCCCGCTTACCACGGTTTATACGACGGTCGTCAATGGCGCCGGGGTGGCGCAGGCCGGGAAAGTGGTCACATTCACTCTTTTGTCGTCGGACGGAACCACAGCCCTTGCCTACGACGCTACGCCGGTATCCGCCACATCAGACGCGGACGGCGTGATTTTCAAGGCGCTGCGCCGGAATTCCATCTTCAAGGCCACGGGCCCGACCGGGAACACGTTCACCTTTGGAACGACCGACGACGACACCTGTCCGATACCGGAGTTCATCATTTGACCATCGCTGTAAAGCATCACGAGCAGGCGAAGCAATTCGTCAAGGCTACGTCGGCCTGGATGAGCACTCGCCTTAAGGTGGTGTCTAAGCCGGTAGGCAACGAGCCGGCCAAGCTAGTCCCGTTCGTTCCTAACGGCGAACAAATGCGATTCAACTACCACATGGGCTTGCAGCAGGCGGCGGGTTTTCCGGTTCGCCTTATCGTGCTCAAGGCCAGGAGAATCGGCATATCGACCGACGTTGCCGGTATGTTCTTCATGGACTGCCAGACCCGGCCCAATCGCTATGCAACGATGTGCTCGTACAAGAGTGATTCAGCGGATACGATCTTTGCGATGGTCCAGAAGTTCAAGGACTCGATACCCGAAGATCAGCGGCACGAATTCGACCGGAGCAACAAGAAGGAATTGCGATGGTCGGCCCCTTGGCATTCGCACTTTCAGGTGGTGAGTGCCCGAGATGTCGATCCGGGACATTCGACAGAGATCCACAATCTGCATTGTTCCGAGGTTGCCCGCTACCAGTCTGACCCTCGCATTCTAAACGGCCTACTGAACGGCGTTGCTCGCAATGCCGTGGACACAATGGCCATACTGGAATCGACGGCCTGGGGCGTCGGCGGCATCTTTTATGACCGCTATACGGAGGCGGTGAAGCGGTGGCAGGCGAATCCCGACAGTATGGACGGCTTTCTGCCGCTGTTTTTTTCATGGCTGGACTTTTCCGAATACAAAAAGTCGCTTCCGCACGGGTTCGCTCTTGGCCGTCTTTCCGACGATGAGCAATTCCTGCGCAGCCTCAACGCGACCGACGAGCAAATCTACTGGTGGCGTGGCGTGGTCGAGGACCACGGAGGCGACGTGGCGCAGGCGCTCGAAAACTATCCAGCGACCTGGGAGCAGGCATTCCAGTATTCTGGCCGGCAGTATTTCCCGGCGAACGTTCTAGCCCATCACCAGGAGCAGCAGTGTCCTCCGCTGCGCCGAGTACGATTCGAGAGTATCAACGGGCGTGCCGTAATGGTGGGCGTGGACGACACGGCTACCTGGTGCTGGGAAGTTTGGGACGAACCTGACCCGCAGGACCAGTACGCGGTCGGCGGTGACGTGGCCGAGGGCAAGTTGTCCGATAAACAAAACGAGAAATCCCCGACCGACTTTTCTACCGGCGTTGTGCTCAACCGCAACAAGATGCGATTTGAGGCTGTGATGCAGGGGCGGATGGACCCGGACGTTCACGGTCGTCAGTTGAAGCTGTGCGCTGAGTTCTATAATCATGCGTGGGTTACGCCGGAGTTCAACAAGGACGGCCATGCCTCGCTGATTGCCATTCTCGGCGAGGACCGGCAGGGATATGACCGGGTTTACAAGCGCGAGGTTGGCCCAGACGCCGTGGACCAGGGCGAGACGGCCCGTTACGGCTGGCGCACCACATCAGGGGCCAATGGGACCCGGCAGCAGATGATCGACGATTATCGCGCCGCGTGCAGGCCGCAACCCGGCGGCGAGTGGTCCGGTTCTTTGATTGTCCGGTCGGACAAGATGATCCATGAGGAACAGGTATTTGTTCTCGGTTCGGACGGCCTGCCGCGCCATAGGCCAGCAGAACATGACGACATTCTCTTTGCGGCCTTCATCGCTCTGCAACTTCACAAGAGCCGGCAGTGCCCAATGGAACGCAGGGACGATAATTACCGCGAACAAACGGAAGTTCTTGACAAGGGCCAAGCAAATAGTGTAGCAATGCGTTTAGCATATCCGGGGCAGATCATGCCGCGGAGAACTATGTACACCGAGCAGATGGAGACGCGATGAGCACGCCAGGAATCAGATTTGTCCATTACGTGATGCCCGACACATCGCACGCCGCCGGCCAGCAGCGGGTAGCGATTGTGACGGCGAACGATTCATCCCAGGTCGGGATGATCCTCGAATTGTCGGTATTCAAGCGGCAGGCCGGAGAGTTCGGCACGCCCACCGAGTTCGGCCACAGCAATTGCATCGTGGCCGAGAGCGACACGCACGCCGTAATCGGCTCCGTGTTCTATGACAAAGAACAGCATCCCGGCACGTGGCACGCGGCGACGGACCCGGAGATTGACCGTACGCCTGCCCCGGAGACCTTCACCGAACCGCCGGTCGTTCATCAGCCTGGAGATGTGATCGGATAGTCTAAAAACCGAATATCACCCAAAGGACAGGGCTGGCCAGCCCTGGACTTCGGCGACGAAGCAATAGGCCCGACATCGTGCGCATGACGGTGGCGGGCCTATTTCTTTTGGGAAGCGAGAATCTATGGGACTTGGAACAGACATAGCGGTACTTGTGGCCGTGGCGACCGCCGCAGTGATGGCAACTCTGGCCATCTACCGGCTTGGCTACCGCGACGGATTGAAGGTGGCCGAGTACAGGGTGCGAATCGAGAAGGGCCTTCCTGCCATCGAGTCCCTTCCGGCCAAGGAAGCAGAGATTGACATGACTGACGATGAGGCCGTGAAGAGGAAATTTGAAACCCGATGACGGACCAGATTCCCAACCAGGCCAATGACGCGATGGAGCTTTCGGGCCGCTGCGAGCAGATGCTTGCGGACGGCATGAGCCAGATGCGCGAACTGGGCCATATGTGGCAGGACGCCCTGGATATGTTCGGCGGCAACCAGTGGGCGAAGGTGCCCATTCGGGACGGATGGGATCAGGTCGTGATGAACATGGTATTCCCGGCCATCATGCAGAATCAGGCCATCAAGCGCCAGCGGCAGATTACGATCTCCGCGAAGCCGTGGGACCCGGACTATGCTTCCGAGTCCGGGATTCTGCAAAACCATCTCCAGTGGCTCTACTCTGACCAGTTGAACATGCCGGAGCTGCTGGATAAGTGGAGCCTGGACGGTGAGCTGTACGGGCACTACATCGCTTCTACCGTCTGGGAGCCAAACCTTCGGTGGGACGACCGCCAAAACCGATGGATCGGCGGCCCGCAGGTACGCGTGGTACTGCCGGAGTATTTCGGCGCCGACCCGGAGGCCGAGAGTATTGAAGATGCTCAATATTGCTTTTTCCGCCGTTCGGTCGGCAAGCAGTGGGCGATGAACCGATGGAAACAGTTTGCCGAGATCATCGAGGCCGCGCCGCCCCATGATGCCCGATGGATCTCCGGTGGGTTGCAGTACACGACGGAGAACTACGCGCCGAGCGATGACACCGCGGAAATCTCCTACCAGACTCGGCTGTCGCGGTTCATTCGCCGCGGCGACCGACAGCGCAGGATTCACGGCCAGGTGTCGCTGAACGACAAGAAGGGCGGCCGTGTGGATGTGGAGCAATTCTTCGTCCGCGACCCGGAGGAACAAAAGTTCATCCGTGAACGCAAGCACAAGCAGTCTGTTCTGATCGAACAGGGCAAGGCGTACATGGATGGCACGATCCTTCGGAGCGCCGACAACAACGAACCGATTACCACCAACAACTGGCCGGGCGAGGCTATCAATGACGTTCGGCCGCTCTACCCCAAGGGCCGGTTTATCATTCGCGTCAACGGCTACATCCTGAACCCGGACCCGCAAGAGCAGCGATGGCCGTTCGACAACTGGCCGTTCGTCGTCGGCGTGAATCAGATTTTGCCCCATACATGGTGCGGGCTCAACGGCGTGGAGCAGACCATCGGAAATCAGCGGTGGCTCAATGTCACGGCGTCCCACATCACGAACTATCTGAAGAATTTCGGCGACCCGAAGATTATTGTCGAGGACGGAGCCCTGACGGCCCAGCAAGAGGAATTCGGGATCACGAACGGGCCAGGCAGGATTTGGCACGTCAAGATGGGCAAGCTCAATGGGGTCAGGGTCGAGTACCCGACGGGAACGCCCGAAGGTTTGATGAGATGTTTCGACATGATTGCCCAGCAGATTCGTTCTGCAACCGGAATCCACGAGATTTCGGAGGGGCGCGACACGGGCGGAAAAATCACGGCGACCGAGGCCGTCAACAACGCTGCCAACACCAAGCTCCGCACGTCGATGAGTCTGGGTATGCGTGATGCCTTCACGTGCAAAGTCATGCAGAACGTGGCTGAACTGGTCCAGAAGATGAGTGAGCCGCAGGACATGCTGAGGATCGCCGGAAAGTCACAGACCAAAACGGTTGTCGCCATAACGGCGCGAATGAAGGCTGTCCAGTACGACCTGTCGCTGAAGGTGCAGACCGACCTCCCGCTGGACATCGACAAGGAAAAGGCCGACGCCGAGGCGATGCTGAAGATATTCGGTATGACGCCGACCGTGGTTGACAGACTCGCCCATGCGTACCGGGTGGACGACATCGACGCCTTCAAGCAGGAAGTGCAGGACTTCCAGCAGTTCCAGCAATGGAAGGCGCAACAGGAACTTCTGGCACAGCAGGCCGGGCAGGCCGGGGCCGCGCCATCAGCGCAACCTACTGCTAAAGCGCCCCCAGAGCCAGCCCAGCCTGCCGTTAATTCGCCGAGCGGAATGCGGCCTGTGGAGTTGGCCCAATGAACATCGGAACGATCAGAATACTGACCCGCGAATTGCGCGACCGCGACCTGAAGGCGGGCGCGATATTCCCGGGCACCTACGGCATCGCCGACACAACGATACTGGCCGTGACGCTGACCAAGGCTGGCGTTCCGACCGTGGAGCTTGAGGACGGCCGCAAACTGGTGTTTATCAACACTCCGGCAATGCTTGTATGCGTTCCGGGAGAGGAAAGGAAGCCATGAGTTACCGAACCTACGCGGGCAAGAGCCTTCGGCCTGGCGGCGGTGGCGCGTTCGCCAAGATGGTGGCCGCGCTCAAAGCCGAGGGCAAGACGGCATCCAGTGCAGGCGCGATCGCGGCGACGGTCGGCCGGGAGAAGTACGGCAAGAAACGATTTCAGGCAATGGCAAAGGCCGGCAGGAAGCGCGCACAGCGAAACGCTTTTGGAGCCGCACTGATGAGGAAAGGCTAGACAATGGCGACAGCACAACAGATCGACGGCGACGTGGTAATCCGCGGGAGCCTGACGGTCACGGGGACGCAGACCCAGCCCGTCGGCCTGACCAACTCCAACATTGCCAGCGGGGCGGCTATTTCCGCTACCAAGTTGGAGCACCAGTACAGCCAGACATACGCCCAGGCCAACGTGACGGCCGTGGCGGAAACTAAGGCTGTCCACGTGACCTACGGAACTACCGGAGTGATCCTGAAGTTCAAGGCTGGATCTATCGCGGCATGTGCCGGAGATTCGACCGTGACTGTTGACCTGAAGAAGAACGGCACAACGGTTCTGACCAGCCCGATAACGCTCAATTCGTCCAGCGTGGCGCGTGTGGCGCAGTCGGCGAGCCCCAGCGTGACAGCCCTTGCCGTCGGCGACCTTCTCGAAGTTGTGGTAGCCATCAGCGCCGGAACAGGAACCTTGGCTACCGGGGTATTCGCGTCCGTTGAACTGACCGAGACAGCCGCCTAAAGGAATCGACCTATGGCAAAGAAAATGCAAGCCGCGCCCGGAATCATGGCAGTCTCTCCGAAGGTTGACGCCGACGTCGGCCCCAACGATTACGAGGCCCGCAATGCGGCCGACACGCTGAAGCAGGCCGAGGAGATACGGGCCAATAAAGCTCTGCACGGCAGGGCCAAGAAGCACCTGAAGCGCGGAATCACCATGTCGCAGAAGGCGATGGGCAATCCGATGGGTTCGGCGCTGATGGTCGGCTGCGAGAAGTAGCGAAGCATAACAACTGACCCTCCCTGTGGAGGATCGAAAGACCAAGGTTCTGTCGTTCCGGTCCAACCGGGACGGCGGGGCCTTTTTTTATGTGTGTAATCCGCCCGGCGTGGGCGGTGTTCGCCAAGGCGAAGCGGTCGGGACAGGCGCCCGGCCAGATTCGGACAGCTGCCGGATCGCAAGCGAGCCGCGGCATGTGTCGCAAACCTGCGCGTTCGACCGGACAGGCGCCGGCGAGACGGGCAAGGGAGAGAAACATGGCAGAGGCAGAAGAGACAACTGGCGTTGTGGACCTTGAGGCCAACGAGCCAACGGCATCGGCGATTTTCGATGACCCGCAACTCCCGGCAGAACTCAAGCCCAAAGCGGACGACCGGAAGGCCGGACAGGAGCCGGCAAAGGGCGACGACAAGGCGAAAGAGGAAGGCCAGCAACGACAGTGGGACAAGGATCGGCAGGCCCGCGACCAGGCCCGCGCGGAACGCGAGACGGCAGAGCGTGCCGAGGACCGTCGGATGATCCAGGAAGTCGTCGCCCAGAACGCGGAACTCGCCAAGGCGATCATCGCATTGGGCGGCAAGGCCCCGGCGAAGGTCGAGGAAGAGGCCGACCCGCTGGATAAACTGGGCGAGGACGCGACCGCCGAGGATCTGCTGAAGGCGCTCAAGGCGTCCAAGGCCCGCGACCGGGAACTCATGCAGGACTTGCTGAAGCAGAACAAGCAGCTTCAGGAGGAACTGAAGAATACGGGAAAGCGTGTGGACCAGCACGACGAATCCGAGTTCCAGCGCCGAGGCACCGAGGCCCTGAATACCACCTTCGCCAGATGCGAAGAGAAGTACGGGCCGGGATTCCGCAACGACGTGCACAAGGAAGTGCGGGAGATGTTCGCCGGCCTCAAGGACGACGAGGGCAATGTCTACTCGGAGTCCAACCCGCCTCCGCTTCGGTGGGCGCAGCGCGAGATCGAGGCGGCCTATGCCCGTCTCGCCGAGGCCAATCCCAATCGGCGCACTGCCCCCATTTTGGACAACGGGGCCGGAGGCGCTCCGAAGGGCACGGAGATCAAGGCCGGCAGCCTCAAAAGCGTTTTGCAGCAGATGCGTTCGACGTAAGCGGGCCGGCGGTGTAGCCGCCCGTTCACACAACTGAATACCGCCCGGCCTTCCGGGCACTAAATGAAAGGCCATGAACATGGCAACACTAGCCCTTACCGACCAGTTTCAAGCCCAGGCCCGCGAAGCGTGGGACAAGTCCATCGTCGAGGAAGTCTACATGGCCGTGCCGCTCCTGAATGTACTGATGGAGCGAAAGGTGCAGGAAGTTCTCGACCCAGGAACGGCGTTCAAGACGACCGCCCGCGTTGCCACGATCCAGAACCTCGGTTCGGATTACGGCGTCAACACCGCTCTCGCCGGTGGCCAGGCGACGACCCTGACGACGCTGCTGTGGTATCCAAAGGACCACCAGATCCCGCTCGAAGTCCCGACGCAGATCGTCGATCGCGCCAAGGGCGGCGGCGTCTCGATCCTCCACGACCCGAAGGAAGTCCTGATTTCCGAGGGCCAGGAGAGCATGAAGTTGTGGTTCAACGCGATGCTGTGGGGCGAAGCTTCTCCTACGCTGGCGACCTTGACCGCCGCCGACGGCGTGCAGGGCATCGCCTGGCAGGGCCTTCAGCACGCGCTGTACATGGACGGCTCCGGCAACGGCGCTACCTATGGTGGCGCGGCCCGAACGGCGACCAGCAACGCCCTGCTTTTGGGCGGATCGCTCAACGGCGCGTACACCGATCAGAACACGGCGTTCTCCCCAACCATCGACAACACGCGGGCGATGTTCCAGTGCATCACCCGGCGCACGAAGAACCGCAATCCCAAGGACGTTGTGGCCTTCTGGGGCGATGTCAACTGGCGGTATCTCCGTTCGCAGGTCGAGCAGAGCACCAGTTTCAAGGCCGGCAACCGGATGCAGTACGGCATCCAGTCGTTCAGCATTGACGACGTGGAACACTTCGCCGACCCGTATCTGGTCGCCGACACCACGATCCATCCGGCCGGCGACGGCGCGACCTTCGCCGCGATGGGCGCGATGCTCAACCTCAACGACGTGCACCTGAAGATCAACCCGACGAACAAATTCGGTTCGATGCTCCCCTGGACCGACCTGCGCGGGATTCCAGGCTGCAAGCCGGTGTACTTCAGCCGCGCGTTGCTGACGGGCGCGTTCTTCATCGAGAAGCCCAACGGCAGCATCCTCAAGACCAACGTGGCGTAACCCAACGGAACTCTTTCTTGAAAGGAAAGAAACATGGCAGATTCGACTGTTGCACTCAAGAGCATCACGCTCTTTGACCGTTGGCCGACACGCCCCAATGCGTTGGCCAACTCGATCATCGGCGGAAACGGCGGGCTGTACGGCGCGCCGGATTCCTACTCGCAGAACGTGGCTACCCCTCCGAGCGGTCTGAACGTCGGCGACAAGATGACCGGCCGAAATGACGGCACCATCGGAACGCCCGGCGAGTGGACCCTGACCTACCTGAAGTTCGGGACGGCCCTGAGCGGCACAACCTACACCGCACCGACCTTCACGCTGGGCACCACCATCGGGGCCGGCCATCTGTGCGTTCCGGTTTCGGCTACGGCAGGCATTCCCGACTTCATCGTCTCGAACGCCGCCAACGCAGCCAACAAGATGCTGAACGGCCCGGTTGCCGTTGCCATTGGCCCGATGACGGACAACTGCTACGGCTGGTTCTGGACCGGCGGGCCAGCGCCTGACTTCCTGGTCAAGACGCTGGCCAGCGCCGCCTATCGCACCAACACGACGGCGACGACCACGTACAACACGGACATCACGGCGACAACGGACGGCAATGTCGCCGCCGATTCCGGGCTGGCCGCGATTGCCGCCGCCGGCACCACGCTTGCCACGCAGACCCACCGCGCACAGTACGCCGCCGTGTTTGGACTCAACGTGACGCTCACTCCCGGCTGCGGATACGCCTACGCCGCGGATGCGTAACAGACGCATTGACGCTCCCCGCCGCTGATTCTGGCGGCGGGGAGATTGATTCTCCCAATATAGAAAGGGCTCACCATGACAGACTCATACGTTCTTGCGAACAAGATCGAACTGACCGACCGATGGAACGGATCGGCAAACCCGGCCGCCAATTCGGTCATCGGAATGACCGCCGGGACGTACGGCGCGCCCGATGGCTATTCCCAGAATGTCGCATCCCTGCCGAGCGGCATGACGCTTGGAATGCAGATCAAGGGCCGCAATGACGGTTCGGTGGCTCCGGCCGGGGAGTACACGCTGACCTATCTGAAGTTTGGAACCAAGCTGACCGCCTCGACTCCGGTTGCCGGCCATCTGTGTGTTCCGTTCCCGGCGACAACGGCCATACCCGACTACATCGTGTCCAACGACACGGGCGCCGGGGCGTTTCTCAACGGCGCGGTTGCGGTCCTGCTCGGCGCACCGACCGCCAACTACTACGGCTGGTTCTGGACCGGAGGCGTGATCCCCGATTTCCTGTTCCGCCAATTGGCCAGCGACCAGGGCCTGACCGCCCCGTTCACCAAGTCAACGGCCGTCAAACTGACCACGGATGGCAACGTCACGGCCGACCACGGCCTGAGCGTCAAGGCGGCCAACGGCGACGACCTGGCGGGTACTGCCACGGGAATCACTCGCACGGCCAATGCCGCCGTGTTCGGGATACAGGTGACGCTGACCCCGGGCTGCGGCTTCTCGCTGGCGGCGGATGCGTAAACGTGTCGCATTGACGCCAGGCAAGCTGATTCTGGCCTGCCGGGATTGAATGACCAACAAGATAGAAAGGATTCACCATGAGTACCGACTACACGACCGCCGCAAACATGCAGGCGTTGAAGTCCGCTGGCAAGTTCATCTCCGGTCGAGGCGACAAGATGACTTTCAACTGGCTCTATCTGCTGCTCGACAGCGACGGGGCCTGCACAGCGACAACCTGGGTCAACCACGGCGTCATCGCCGCCGTGTCCTACGTGGACGGGACGACGACCACCGCGCCGAAGGCGTCGATCTCCGGCAAGACGATCACCGTCTCCGGGTACGCGAGCGCCACCGTGGCCGTCCTGGTCATTGGCGTGGCCGGCAACTAAGCACCATTGGCTCGCCCCGGTCGGCACACGCTGGCCGGGGCATGGCCTTTTCAGGAGCGACCAATGGCCGGAACACTCGCACAGTCTTGCTTGGAAATGGTGAACAAGATCGCCATGCGCTGCGGTTTCCGATTCCCGCTGTCGCAGTCCGATATTGAGGCGTGTGTCGGCTGGCTTGGCGACGGCCTTCGCCGCTTCCGCATGGGGCAGATGCCGAAGGAAGTTGGAGGCGGAATCTATGTCTGGAAATTCTTCGAGGCCCCGCTGACGCTGGACCTCTGGCCCGACGTGGCCGTCGGCACGGCTACGGTTTCGGCCAGCGGAACGACTGTCACGGCATCGGCGGCAACGTTCTACCCGTCCATGGTCAGGCGAACGCTGACCGTTACAGACATTGGAACTCGTACGATCACCGGGTACGTGTCGGCAACGCAGGCCACGGTGGATTCGACGTTCTCCGGCACCCACACGTTCAGCATCGCGTCGCTTGGTCTGTTCGGGCTTCCCGACTCCTACAACGGCATGATTTCACCGGTCTGCTACGTGCACGACGGGCTGGGCGCGCCGCTTGTGACACAGGTTGATCCTTGGGAGATCGCAGCCAGATACCGGGACTACGATTACAACGCCTACGCCGATCCGATCATGTTCGCCCAGCAGCAGAGTTCGCCGACCATCGGGGCGCTGCAAACCACCGACTTCTATGTCTGGCCGATGCCCAGCCGCTACCGCCGGTGGGTCTATCAGGCACGGCTCAAACTCTTCGCGCCGACCTACTCGGCTTCGGCATACCTTCCCGGCGCGGAGGACCATGCCGACACGTACGTTCAGTGCGCGATGGCCGAGCGCGAAATGGATTTGCAGAAGCGCCCGGGCCCGGAGCATGAGCACGCGCTGGAAATGGCTGGCGTGTCTCGCCTGCTGGATGAATCCATGTATGGCAGGGAACCGCAGCAATCCATGCAACAGGTGTATCCGATCCATCACCCGCTTTCGATACCGACGACATAGAGGCTGAGGCATGGGCAGATACGAAGCGACAGCCGGGACACAAACGCGGCCATTTTGCGAGTACGAAATCTCGCCGGTGGACCGCAAGCAGTACATCGACCGCGTGGGCGAAACGGTGTACGTCCGGGTCTACAGCCTGCCCGCTGATGTCCTGATAAAGAACCCGGAGATTGTTGATCTTCGCGGCAAGCCGTTCCCGTTCGAGCCGAGTGAGGGGATTGAGTGTGTGGAGCCTGTCGGCCCGTACGTCCGGGATGTTCGCGGGCTCGACCAGAAGAACACGCCGCAGAGCAACGAGAACATCATTGTAACCCTCATTGGAAAGAAATTGAAGGCCAGGTAAGGAGATCGTTATGGCCGTTGGAGACTATACGGAATTGGTCGGCCGCAAGACGATCAAGACTAAAACGCATTACTTTTTTCACACTCGCGGATGCGCGTCGGCCATTAACTCAACCGGCGTTCCGAAGGTTACGGACGCCCTGGCGGTCGGAAGCCCCGGCCCGGCAGACACGGCTACGGTGGCGAACGCCTGCGTGTCTGTGCAATTCGACGAGGTTTCCGAACCCGGCCGGGTGATGGTGTACGCGGTCTATCGCCGACCCATCGGCCGCGCCGAATCCGCACTCTAGCCCCGGAGGTACACCATGACGGCAAGCCTTTGGGATTACGAACACGCGGTAAGCCGACGCAGCCAGCGGGTAGCCGGTGGCGCGTGGACGCTCAAATGCGCCTTCAAGGGGATTCCCAAGGCCAGTGTTGACGCGCTCACTCCGGCCGATATGTCGTACTTCCCCGGGGACACGGCGAGTCTTTCGGCGCGGTGCCTGGTCCACTCCATCATCGACTACGACAGCGACGTAAACGGCGCGTCGGTTATCCTGTACTACCGCCCGTTGAACTACATGGAGTGGATGGAAGGGCAGGCCATCGCCGGGACGCCGAGGGCTATCCTTCGCGGTCGATCCGGCATGCGCGGGCGGCGGGTCAAGTTCTACGATGGACAGCAACTTGTCGGGCGGGACATGACGGACACGACCGGCACGACCCGGTACGAGATCAAGAGCGGGACGAACGCCCGCATAACGTACCATGCCGTTTATCAGGTCTACGGGATTATTGGCGAGAACGTCCATGGGGGCGCTGGAAACGCGACCGACAAGGACATCTACTTCTATCAATTCGTGTCCAAAGTCGGCTGTTACAACGCGAACGTGATGGGTAATATGCCGCTCTATCCGCTGACCAGCGCGCCCGGGCAGTGGATGCTGTCTGGAATTTCCTGCTCGCCGCTGTCGATGGGCAGAATGCGCCTGTCAACCATGAGGCTCTCGGCGGTGCATTACCAGTTCATGCTCAACACCGAGGCGAACGGCTGGGCCGACCCGTGCGTTACCCAGAAGATGAGGTTGCAGACTCAGATCGTGAACACCTACGACGCGAACGGAGCGGTAAAGGGAACACGGGTTGTGCCGTGCTACGTCGCCACCGGGAACTCGGTCAGCAAGGTGCTGGTCGGATCGGACGGCGGCGCCTTTTCGGTCATTGACAACATCATCGAGAAAACGTGGTAGACGAAGAAGAACCCATTCCGGTTGATGGCGTTTCCCAGCGGCCGCAAGCCGAGGACGTGCCGCAGCAGCCTGATCCCATTGAAGAGTCGGACGAGGCCGACCTGGGCGATCCGCCCATTGACGCCGAGGCCGAGGTTGCGGAGGCGATGGTCGAGCCCGAGCCGGTCGAGCCAGACGTTCCAGAGGACGCCGAGCCGGAAGTTGACATAGAGGAAGAGGCGGCGCAGGAAGGCGATGACTCCGACGAGGACTTTTCGGACTTGAACGTCGGCAAGTCCATGATTGGCGACGTTGAGGAACTTTTCGAGGACGACGACGAGGACGACCCGAAGCCGCTATGGGTTCAGGGTGGAGAAGACTTTGATGCCGTTGGTGGCAATGCGGCGCTCGTGTCATCTGACGAGGAGGAGCCAGATCCTGCAATGTTTGAGCCAGCAACTGTCAGGATTGGATACAACGCATCCGATGTCACAGGCTCTTTCAATGGCGTGGAACTTACGCCGTGCGATTCTAGCGGCGCAATGACCGGAGATGCTGTAGTTACGGCCAAGTTGCCATATGGCACGTGGACGATGGCGAACGGTACGAAGGTCGAGGCAAATACCCTGTGGTATTATCAGGAATCATCGGATGAAACGCCATACATTCTAGGCGGCCCTCCGCATACCTGTATATGCGATGAGCGAAAGCAGGGAAACTATCTGGAGGTAAAGACGTTTGATGTCATAGGAATGACAACCGGGACCGTTTCGGATTGGGTTGCAAAAGCTGCCATCATGCCTGTTGGCACGGCGACCGGCGACATCCTGTTTGTCTGGCGATTGCCAG
>CAIMEK010000269.1 GCA_903839965.1 uncultured Acetobacteraceae bacterium
CGCGACCTCGAGGGCGAGGTGCAGGAGGGCCGCTTCCGCCAGGATCTCTACGAGCGGCTCAACTTCATCCCGGTCGCGGTGCCGCCGCTGCGCGAGCGCACCGAGGACATCCCGGACCTCGCCCGGCATTTCCTCGACCGCGCCCGCGCCGACGGGCTGCCGGCCAAGTCGCTCGACCAGAGCGCGGTGGAGGCGCTGCGCGCCTATCGCTGGCCGGGCAATGTGCGCGAGCTGGAGAACCTGATGCGCCGGCTGGCGGCGCTGTGCGCGGACGAGGTGATCGGCGCCGACGCGGTGCGGGCGGAGCTCGCCGATGCCGAGCCGATGGGCCCGGTAACCGCCGCGGCGCCCGCGGCCGCCGCCGGGCCGGAGCCGCTGTCGGTCGCCGTCGAGCGGCATATCCGCCAGTTCCTGGCCGCCCATCGCGACGGCATGGGGCCGTCGGACGTTTACGACAAGGTGCTGGCCGAAGTGGAACGGCCATTGATCCGGTTGACCCTGGCCGCCACCCGGGGCAACCAGATCCGGGCGGCCGCCATGCTCGGCCTGAACCGCAACACACTGCGCAAGAAGATCCGTGACCTCGATATTGCCGTCGTGCGGGGCATCGCCTGACCGGGGAGGACAGCCGGCCGTGAACGTGGCGCCATCCAGGGAGTCGCTGGCCGCCGAGGCGGGCGGGCCGCTGGGCCGCTCGCGGCTGCGCCGGGTCACCGACTTCCTGCTCGGCAAGGTGCTCACGCTGGTGCTGGCGGCCGGCGCGCTGGCGCTCGGCATCGCCACCTTCGTGATGCTGGCGCAGGGCGTACCGCGGCCGAACCTGGCGTTCGCCATGGTGCTGGCGAACACGGTGCTGGTGCTGCTGCTCGGCGCCGTGCTGGCCGGGCGCCTCACCCGGGTCTGGGTGGAGCGGCGACGCGGCTCGGCCGGGTCGCGCATGCATATCCGGCTGGTGCTGCTGTTCTCCGGGGTGGCGGTCATCCCGACCATCGTGGTGGCGGTGTTCGCCACCTTCTTCTTCCACCTCGGCATCCAGGCCTGGTTCAACGAGCCGGTGCGCACCACCCTGCAGGAGAGCCTGCAGGCGGCGCGCGGCTACCTGGAGGAGCACCGCAACAACATCCGCGCCGACGCGCTGGGCATGGCCAACGACCTGGTGCGGGCGAGCAGCTTCCTCGGCCACGACCCCGCCGCCTTCGCCCAGGTGCTGAGCGCGCAGACCGCGCTGCGCGGCCTGAACGAGGCGGTGATCTTCGAGCCGGTGACCGGGCAGGTGATGGCCTCGGTGGGCCCGGCCACCGACGCGCCGCCGCTGTGGGCCACGGAACTGGCGCGCAGCGGCGATGTCGCGGTGCTGGGCAGCGCGGATTCCAACAGCGTGCGCGCCCTCGTGCGCATGGACCTGACGCCGTCGCTGATGCTGCTGATCGGCCGGCCGGTGGACCCCGCCGTGCTTGGCCACATGCAACGCACCGAGCAGTCGGTGGCCGAATACCAGCGGCTGGACGCGAACCGCTCCGGGTTGCAGCTCACCTTCGCGCTGATCTTCGCGCTGATCGCCCTGCTGGTGCTGTGCGCGGCGGCGCTGATCGGGCTGGTGATCGCCAACCAGATCGCCCGGCCGATCGGCCGGCTGATCACCGCGACCGAACGGGTGCGCGGCGGCGACCTGACCGTGCGCGTGCCGGAAGCCACCACCGGCGACGAGGTGGCCGGGCTGTCGCGCGCCTTCAACCGCATGACCGGCCAGCTGGCGGCGCAGCGCAACGAGCTGATGGACGCCTACAGCCAGATCGACAGCCGCCGCCGCTTCACCGAGGCGGTGCTGTCCGGGGTTTCCGCCGGCGTGATCGGGTTGGACGCCGAGGGCCGCATCGAGCTGCCCAACCGCACCGCCACCAACCTGCTGGGCATCGACCTGCTGGGCGCCATCGGCCGCGACCTGTCCGAGGTGGTGCCCGAATTCGCCCCGCTGCTGGCCGAGGTCCGCGAGACGCCGGACCGGCCGCGCACCGGCGAGTTGCAGATCGGGCCGCCGACGCTGCGGCGCACCCTGCTGGTGCGCATCTCCGCCGACCGCGACGACGACGGGACGCCCGGTGGATCGCCGCGCCGGCATGCCCGCGGCTTCGTCGCCACCTTCGACGACATCACCGAGCTGCAGTCCGCCCAGCGCAAGGCGGCCTGGGCGGATGTGGCGCGGCGCATCGCCCACGAGATCAAGAACCCGCTGACCCCGATCCAGCTTTCCGCCGAGCGGCTGAAGCGCCGCTTCGCCCGCGAGATCACCTCCGATCCGGAAACCTTCACCCAGTGCGCCGACACCATCGTGCGCCATGTCGGCGATATCGGCCGCATGGTGGACGAGTTCTCCGCCTTCGCGCGCATGCCCAACCCGGTGATCCGGCCGGAGGATGTCGGGCGGGTGGTGCGCGAGGTGATGGTGCTGCCGCGCACCGCGCATGCCGACATCGCATGGCGCACCTCCCTCCCGGAGCGCGGCCCGATGGCGCCGTGCGACCGCCGCCTGCTCGGCCAGGCGCTGACCAACCTGCTGCAGAACGCCGCCGACTCGGTGGCGATGTGCCAGCATGCGGAGGGCGAGCCCGCCGGGCAGATCAGCGTCGAGGTGCGGGTCGCCGGCGACGAGGTTTCGATCCGCGTCACCGACGACGGCGTCGGCCTGCCCGAGCAGGATCGCGGCCGGCTCACGGAACCGTATGTCACGCATAAGCCGAAGGGGACCGGCTTGGGGCTTGCCATCGTCAAGAAGATCATGGAGGACCACGGGGGGAGGGTGACCCTGGAGGATCGACCGGAGGGGCACGGCGCGGTGGCCACCCTCACGCTGCCGCTGACCAAGGACGCACGAGACACCAATGCCGCATGACATCCTGATCGTTGATGACGAGCCGGACATCCGCATGTTGGTGGAAGGCATCCTGCGCGACGAGGGCTACGATACCCGCCAGGCCGGCGACGCGGAGGCGGCCATCGTCGCCTTCAGGGTCCGCCGGCCGAGCCTGGTGGTGCTCGACGTCTGGCTGCAGGGCTCCAAGCTGGATGGGCTGGGCATCCTGCAGACGCTGCACGGCGAGGAGCCGCAGGTGCCGGTGGTGATGATTTCCGGCCATGGCACCATCGAGACGGCGGTGCAGGCCATCCAGCAGGGTGCCTACGATTTCATCGAAAAGCCGTTCCAGTCCGACCGCCTGCTGCTGGTGGTCCGCCGCGCGCTGGAGGCGGCGCAACTGGAGCGCGAAAACGCCGAACTGCGGTTGCGGGCGGGCCCGGAGACCGAGCTGACCGGCGACAGCGCCGCCATTTCCGCGTTGCGCACGGCGGTGGAGAAGCTGGCGCCGACCGGCTCGCGGGTGCTCATCACCGGCCCGGCCGGGGTCGGCAAGGAAGTGGTGGCGCGCATGATCCACGCGCGCTCGCGCCGGGCCAGCGGGCCGTTCGTGACGCTCAACTGCGCCATCCTCAACCCGGCGCGCTTCGAGGAGGAGCTGTTCGGCGTCGAGGCCGGGGCCGATGCGCTGACCCATCCGCGCCGCGCCGGCGTGCTGGAACGCGCGCATGGCGGCACGCTGGTGCTCGACGAGGTCTCCGACATGCCGCTGGAGACGCAGGGCAAGATCGTGCGGGCGCTGCAGGACCAGACCTTCGAGCGCATCGGCGGCCTGCAGCGGGTGAAGGTGGACGTGCGGGTGCTGTCCACCACCAACAAGGACCTGCAGGCCGAAATCGCCGCCGGCCGGTTCCGCGAGGACCTGTTCTACCGCCTGGCGGTGGTGCCGCTGCGGGTGCCGGCGCTGAAGGAGCGGCGCGAGGACATCCCGGCGCTGGCCAGGTATTTCCTGCAGCACTCGGCGGAGACCGGCGGCATGCCGATGCGCGAACTGTCCACCGATGCGGTGACGGCGCTGCAGGCCTACGACTGGCCGGGCAACGTGCGGCAGTTGCGCAACCTGACGGACTGGCTGCTGATCATGGCGCCGGGCGGCTCGGCCGATCCGATCCGGGCGGAAATGCTGCCGCCGGAAATCGGCTCGGCGGCGCCGGTGCTGTTCAACTCGGACCCCGGCGCGGACGTGATGGCGCTGCCGCTGCGCGACGCGCGCGACCTGTTCGAAACCCAGTACCTGCAATCGCAACTGCTGCGCTTCGGCGGCAACATCTCGCGCACCGCGCAGTTCGTCGGCATGGAAC
The DNA here is from genome assembly GCA_903839965.1 of uncultured Acetobacteraceae bacterium. Lineage (GTDB taxonomy): Bacteria > Pseudomonadota > Alphaproteobacteria > Acetobacterales > Acetobacteraceae > Rhodovastum. The sequence goes on from CAIMEK010000269.1 coordinate 4,213, forward strand.
GCAGCGCGCTGCACCGCAAGCTCAAGCAGCTCGGCGTCGGCGGCGAGGACCGCGGCGGCGGTTAAGGCATCGGTGGACGCCAGCAAGCAAATGGACGCAGGGGTGATCGGTCGCCGTGGCGTGCTGTGTTCGGGTGCGGCCCTGTTCGCGCGCCGGGCGGCGGCCGCCCCGCCGGGTCCGCCGACCGTTCCGCTGGCCTTCAGCATGGTCCGCCACGGCAGGGAGATCGGCCGCCATAGCGTGGACTTCGAAGCCGGTGGCGACGTGTTGACGGTGCGCGTCAATGTGGATGCGCGCGTCAGCATCCTTTCCATTCCCATCGTGCGCTACCGGCACCAGACCGTGGAGACCTGGCAGGCTGGCAGGCTGGTCGGCCTGCAGGCGCAGACCGACCGGAACGGCCACCGTGGATGGGTCGACGTGCGACGCACCGGGGAGGGGCTGGTGGTCACCGGCAGCGGCACCAGGCGCATGATCGCGCCGGACGATGCGCTCGGCATCACCTACTGGAACCGCCACCAGATGGAGGTGCCGATGATCGACCTCGAGGATGGCGTCATGCAGCGCCCGAAAATCGAGCTGCGGCGCGGCGAGACCATCAAGCTCGCCTCGGGCGCCAGCATCGTGGCGGACCGCTACAACCTCAGCCACGCCTACGATGCGGATGTCTGGTACGACCGCAACGACATGTGGGCGAGCCTGGCCTTCGGCATCGCGGACGGATCGACCATCCACTACGAGCGCCGGTGAGCCGCCGGCGATGTCCCGATCGCGGTTATTCCTCCGCGGCCCTGTGCAGGGCGGCTGCCAGGTCCCGGTCGGCGCCGTCGATGTGGCGCAGCAGCCAGTCCTGCAACCAGCGCATCGTCATGCTCGCGCTGAACCCCGCGTTTTCGCCCGCTTCCAGGTGCAGGCTGCGAAGATCCTCGAGCAGCCGCCGGTGCATGAGCTGGTGGAGCGCCGCGCCATCGTAGCGGCAGTCCGCCATCAGGCGTTCCTCGTAAGCGAAATGAAACTGCGTGTAGGCGACGATCTCCTCGAAGATCGCCGCGTATTCCAGGCCGTTGCGCAGCGCGTTGGCCAGTCCGTTCAGCAGCGCCCCCAGATGGGCGTGCTGTTCGTCCATCGCGCGCACGCCAACCTCGTGGGCCCGATCCCACGGCTGCGGCAGGGGCACGGTGGCGGTCGCCAATGCCGGCTTCGCCCAGGCCCAGCGATCGCGTCCCTCCCGTTTGGCGACGTAGAGCGCCGCGTCGGCGGCGGCGAACAGCAGATCGACCGTGGTGGCGTGCTCCGGACAGATCGCGATGCCGACGCTGGTGCTGACCCGGAGTTCGGATTTTCCGTACAGGATGGGCTGTCGCGCCAGCCTGGTCAGCAGCTCGGCGACGACGGAGGCGTCGGCACTCCGCTTGACGGCCGGCAGCAGCACGGCGAACTCGTCGCCGCCGAGACGCGCGATGGTGTCGGATTCGCGCAGCGCCGCCAGCATCCTGCGGGCGATGCGCCGCAGCACGTAATCGCCGGCCTCGTGCCCATGGGTGTCGTTGATGGGCTTGAACAGGTCGAGGTCGAGCAGCAGCACCGCGGAAGCCTGCGCCGTCCGGCGCGTCGCCAGGGCGGCCTGGCGCAGCCGGTCGGTGAACAGGGCGCGGTTCGCCAGGCCGGTCAGCGGATCGGAGTAGGCGAGCAGGTTGAGCTGTTCCTCGGCGCGGCGGCGGTCGGTGACGTCCTGGGCGGCGATGACGACCAGGCATTCGCCGTTATGCTGCAGTTGCTCGAAGCGCAGCTCGACGTCGATGGTCGCGCCTGCGTCGCGGAAGGCCGTTACGAGGCAAGGCGGTTGGCGGCTGCCGGCGGCCTGCAGGGCGGCGGCGACCCGCGCGCGGAATTGCGGCAACAGCAGATCGGGGAGAGCGACGTCCCGCACCCCGTCGTGGCGGCCGAACAGGCGGCTGAACGCACCGTTGGCGGCGCGGATGCGGTCGCGATCGGCCAACGCCAGCGCCACCAGGTCGTCGTTGGCCAGCACCCCGGACATCAGGGCGGCATCGCTGCTGCGCCTGCTTTCCCGCCCGCCAAAAGGCATCCTGGTTCCCTCTGCCCGTCAATTTCATAGCGCCGGCGCCCCGTGACGCAGGGCGCCGCGCGCGGTATGGTACTATCGACTCGGGCTTGGCAATAGGGAGGGACCGCATGACCGATCCCGCCGCAGTCCGCAAAGCCCGCGGGGCCTTTTTCACCCCGGCCGCGATCACCGCCTATCTCGCGGCCTGGGCCGTTCGCGCCGCAACCGATCGGGTGCTCGAACCCTCCTGCGGGGAGGCGTCGTTTCTGCTGGCCGCGGCGGAACGGTTGCGCGTGCTGGGGACCCCCGTGGACCGCCTGCCCGGGCAGTTGCACGGCGTCGAGATCCATGCGGCATCCGCCCATCGGGCCGCCCGCGCGCTCGCCGGGCACGGTTTGCGCGCCGACATCGCGGTGGCGGACTTTTTCGACTGCGCGCCGGCGCCCGGGTTCGACGCGGTGATCGGCAATCCGCCCTATGTGCGCTACCAGAACTTTTCGGGGCCGGCGCGCGCCCGGGCGCAATGCGCGGCGTTGGCGGGCGGCGTGCGGCTGACCGGGCTGTCCAGCTCCTGGGCCGCCTTCACCATCCACGCCAGCCGTTTCCTCCGCCCGGCCGGGCGCCTGGCTATCGTGCTCCCCGGCGAACTGCTGACGGTGAACTACGCCGCCGAGGTGCGCCGCTTCCTGCTGCGCCGCTTCGCGCGGCTGCGCCTGGTGCTGTTCGATACCCGCGCTTTCCCGGGCGTGCTGGAGGAGGTCGTGCTGCTGCTGGCGGAAGGGCAGGGCGGGGCGTCGCATTTCGAACTGTTCCAGGCCGGCAGCCCGGACGCGCTGCCCGCGCAGGACGCGCCGGCCTGGACCGAGCACCGGGTGGAGGGCGGCACGAAATGGACGCCGGCGCTGATCGCGGCGGACGCGCTTTCGCTATACCGCCGGCTCGCGGAGGGACCCGGCTTCGCCCCGTTGCTGGACTGGGGTGAGACCTGGCTGGGGGCGGTGACCGGCAACAATGCCTTCTTCGCGCTGGGCCGCGACGAGGCGGCGCGGCTGGGGCTTTCGGGCGAGGATCTGCTGGAGATTTCACCGCCCGGCTCGCGCCACCTGCGCGGCCTCGTGTTCGACCGCCGGGCCTGGGAGAAGCTGGCCGCCGACGGCGCCGCCTGCTTCCTGTTCGATCCCGCCGGCGAAGGCTCCGCCGCCGTGCGCCGCCGCATCGAGGCCGGGCGGCGGCGCCGCGTGCACACTGCCTACAAATGCCGCGTGCGCACGCCCTGGTGGCGCGTGCCGGTGGGCGAGGTGCCCGACCTGCTGCTGACCTACATGGACCAGGACCGTCCGCGCCTGCTCGCCAATGCGGCCCGCGTGCGCGTGCTGAACTCGCTCTACGGCGTGTCGCTGCGGCCCGGCCTGCGACGGCTCGGCCGCGAGCTGCTGCCGCTGGCCTTGCTCAACAGTTTCTCGCTGCTCGGGGCGGAAATGGTCGGGCGATCCTATGGCGGCGGGTTGCTCAAGCTGGAACCGGGCGAAGCCGACACCCTGCCGCTGCCCGCGCCGGCGACGCTGCTGGCTGCGGCACCCGCGCTGCGGGGCGTGCGCGCGGCGGTGGTGGCGGCGCTGGCGGCGGGCGATGACGCCGGCGCCACGGCGCTGGTGGACCGCGTCGTGCTGAGCGGGCAGCTTGGCCTCGGCGATGAACAGATCGGCGCGCTGCGGCTGGCCCGCGACCTGCTCAGCCAACGCCGCCGCGGGCGTGGGAGGCAACGTGCTGGGAATTGACGAGATGCTGGTGGCGAAGCTGGCCCGGCTGGGCCCCAAGCCGCCGGACGAGGCGAGCCAGGCGGTCAAGAAGCGCTACAGCGAGCGCGTGTCGGAAGCGGTGGCGCTGGTGTTCGCCCAGGAACTGCGCGAGCGCGGACTGCGCGGCACGCGGCCGCTGCGCGACGGCACCGAGGAGGGCAGCGGCGCGGAACGGCGCATGGCCGGGGGCATCGGCGCCAAGAAGGTGGACGTCACCTGGTCCACCGAGGAATCCGGTTTGCTGCTCGGCCTGTCCATCAAGTCGATCAACTTCCGCGACCCGCACACCGGCAACTTCCAGAAGAACCTCACCAACCGCCGCGGCGACATGCTGATGGAAGCGGTGACGCTGCATCGCCGCTTCCCGTACGCCGTGCTGGCGGGATTCTTCTTCCTCGACGCCGGTGCGGAGAGCGATGCCACGCAGAACCGCGACGGCAGCGCCCGGCGGCGCTGCACCTTCCTGAACGCGCATGCGCGCATGAAGCTGTTCACCGGCCGCGACGACCCGGCCGGCCGCGACGAGCAGTTCGAGCGCATGTACGTGGTGCTGCTGGACAGCGCGGCCGGGGGCGTGGTGGCGCGCGCCACCGAAGTGGGCCGCCCGGACTCCCCGGTGCCGCTGGCCAGAACCTTCGACACGCTGGTGACGCTGGTGGCCGAGCGGAACCCGGATTTCTACCAGGCGGCCGACGGCTGCATCGTGCCGGCCTACTGAATCCGTCGCCGCATCGCGCGCACCGCGCCGACGCCGAGCGAGGCCGCCATGTCGAGGGCGGGCGGGCGGAAGCCGGCCCTGAGCTGGGCGGCGTCGCGCCAGCGCAGCAAGGCCGCCGGGCTGCCCGAACGGAGCGCCGCGCGCGCCGCCAGCCACCATAGGCGCGCGGCGTGCGCCTCGATCTGCGCGCGGGTGGCGGGGTCGGGCGCCGTGGCGGCGCAGAAGCCGGCCAGCACGCGCGCCAGCACCCGCCCGTGCCGCGCCAGGGTGGCGGCGTCGGGCACGGGCTGGCGGCCGGAGAGGTGGGTTACCACCAGGTCGGCCGCTGCCGCCGCGTCGTCGCCGAGCCAGGCCCGGTAGCTGCGCATCAGCACGGCGGCCGCCCGGTCGTGGATGCGCCGGGCCTGCGCGTGGCTGGCGTTGGTTTCGTGCCAACGATAGATGCACAGCACTTCATCCAGCCGGTCCAGCTCCCCGAGCGCCAGCAGGCGATGGTACAGATCAAAATCGTCGGCCGGCTCGAACGCGGGGCGCATGCACGGGTCGAGCCCGCGCACCGCCTCGGCGCGGAACATCACCGAGGACCAGGTCAGCGGATTGTCCACGTGCAGCATCCAGCGCAGCAGCGCCGGCGTGCTGCCCGGCAGGTGGTCGGTGGGCTGCAGCCGGCCGGCACGGGAAATCAGGATTTCGCTGCCCAGCAGCACGACCTCCGGATGCCGGTCGAGCCAGGCCGCCTGTGCCGCGAGGCGGCCGGGGCGGCTGAGGTCGTCGTGGTCCTGCGCCGCGATGTAGGCGCCGCGACAGGCGGCGAGGCCGAAATTGCGCGCGCCCGCCACGCCGAGTTGCTGCCCGCTGCGCAGCACGCGCAGGCGTTTGTCCGCGCAGGCCGCCAGCAGGTCGGGGGTTGCGTCGGTGGAGGCATCGTCCACCACGACAACTTCGAAGTCGGGGAAGTCCTGGCTCAGTACCGAATCAAGCGTCTCGCGCAGGAAGCCCGCGCCGTTGCGTGTGGTCAGCAGTACCGACACGCGCACCGGCGGGATCCTCTCAGGGTCGCGCCAGCCGGTAGACCACGTGGCGGGCCAGCAGGTGCCCGGGTGGCACGCGCGGGTGATCGAAGCTGACCAGCGGATCGAGATGCATGCCGAGCTTTTCCATCACGCGCCGCGACGGGGCGTTCACCGCGGCGGTGAAGGCGACCAGTTCGGCCAGCCCGAGCCGGGTGAACCCATCGGCCGCCGCGGCATGCGCGGCCTCCGGCGCATAGCCGTGGCCCCACCAGGCCGCGCCAAGGGTCCAGACCAGCTCGACGCCCGGCGGCATCGGCACGTCGGCCGGGATGGTGGAAATGCCGACGAAGCCGATCAGGCCCGTACCGGGAAGCTCGGCGGCCCAGATACCGAAGCCGTGGCGGTCGATATGCGCCTGGGCGCGCTCCATCCAGGCGTCTGACTGCGCGCGGGTCCGCCCGGACAGGAAGAAGCGCATGGTGTGCGCGTCCGCGGTGATGGCGGCCAGCGGAGCCCGGTCGGCAGCGCGCCAGGAGCGCAGGATCAGGCGAGGCGTGGTGAGGGGCATGGGGCAGCCCGGGCAGGGGGAGAACTCGACGGAATTCGCGTGTGCACTATTGTCCAGTAGAGCATCGGAGACGACACGTCCGGCCCCGCAGCCTATGATCGCGCATCGACCACGGACGCCACGCTTAGCGGAGGAACAATGTCCACGGCAATGCCCTTTGTCTATGAAGGCGAGCAGACGCGCGAAATTTCCTTCCCGCTCGGCGGCATCGGCACCGGATCGATCGGGCTTTCCGGCGCGGGGCGGCTGATCGACTGGGAGATGCTGAACCGCCCGAACAAGGGCAGCACCAACGGCATTTCGCATTTTGCCGTGCGCGCCGAACGCGACGGCAAGGTGCTGGACGCACGCATCCTGAACGGTCCCTACCGCGGCAACCGCACCGGCGAACACAACAGCGACTATTCGCGCAATTTCGGCTTCGGGGTGCGCCGCAACTCGCTCACCGGCATGCCGCATTTCGCGACCTGCCGCTTCGAGGGCCGCTTTCCCATCGCGCGGCTGAGCTTCGATGACGGGCACTTCCCCGGCGCGGTGGCGATGACGGCATTCAACCCGTTCATTCCGCTGAATGACCGCGATTCCTCCATTCCCGTGGCGATGTTCGAGTTCACGTTCCGCAACACCACGGACGCGCCGCTCGACTACAGCGTGGTCGGCGTGCTGGGCCACGGGCTGGAACAACCCACCGCCGCGCGGCCGCTGACGGGCGAGGCCAGCGGGGTTGCCATCCTCACCGAGGACCGCGACCGCGAGGCGCCGGACTATGCCGAACTGGTGCTGGCCACCGATGCCCCGGTGACCAGCCGGCAGACCTACCTGTATCGCGGCCTGTGGTTCGACGCGCTGGAAGTCTACTGGCGCGACCTGCATCGGCCCGGGCCGATGCGCGAGCGCATGTATGCCGCCGGCGACAGCGCGGGCGGCATGCGGCGCGATCGCGATTGCAGCCTGCACGCGGCGCATATCACCGTGGCGCCGGGCGAAACCGGCCGGGCGCGCTTCGTCATCGCCTGGTACGCGCCGAACTTCAGCAAGTACTGGATCTCGTCCGTCTGGCATTTCCGCCAGCCCTCCGGCGCCTCGGGCAGCTGGAAGAACTGGTACGCGACGCAGTGGTCCGGCGCCGCCGAGATCGCCAGC
>CAIMEK010000270.1 GCA_903839965.1 uncultured Acetobacteraceae bacterium
CGCACAGGGATGGACCCGGTGATCTGCGAGTACATGGTCTGGATCGCCGGATTCATCACCAGTTCGGCCATCAGCATCTGGCCGGCCTGCAGGTCGGCTTCCTTGCGCTGCCAGAAGATGAAGGCATCGGCGTTCAGGATGAACACCGGCTTGCCGTTCTCGGTCGGGCCCGGCGCGAGGATGAAGTCGTCGAGCTTGTAGCCGGCATTGAGCATCACGCCCTGCGCCCAGCCACCGGACAACAGAATGCCCATGTCGCCGGCGATGAAGCGCGGCAGGAACACGCTGTAGTGCTGCGTGGCGACGTTCGGGTCCTGCCAGTTGGCCAGCTTGCGCACCTGCACGAGGGCGGCAAGCACGTCCTTGCCGCCCAGCGCCTTTTCGTCCAGTTCCATCACCGCGGCGCGGTAGGCGGCCGGGTTGATGCCGGCCAGGCTGGTTTCGAATTTCATGCCGTCATCAAAACGAAGTCCGCCATTGGCGAACGGGTTGGCCACGCCGGCCGCCTTCATCTTCTCGGCGAGTTCGTTGAACTCCGCCCAGTTGGTCGGCACTTTCGTCGCCTTGGCGCGGTCCATGGCGCGCTTGGAGTAGAACATCGTGTTGGTGCGATAGACCTGCAGCGGCATCGCCAGCCAATGGCCGAACGGGCGATGGATCTTGGTCAGGTCGGGGGCGACCACCTTCTCGTAGCCCGCGGCGGTGACCACGGAATCGAGGTTCACCGTCGGCGCGATCTTCGACCACGCGGCGATGTCGGGGCCCTTGAGCTGCGAGCACGCCGGCGGATCGCCGGCCATGATCTGCGCGCGCAGCTTGTTCATCATGTCGGTGGTGAAGCCCGGCACCGGGGCGTGCTGCCAGGTCCCGCCGCGCTCTTCGAACTTCTTGCCCAGCGCGGTAATTGCCGCACCGTCGCTGCCGGTGCTCCACTGCGTGATCAGGGTCAGGCGGGGCTTGACCGCCTGGGCATGCAGCTTGCCCCCAACGGCGAGAAGGCCGGCAGACGCGGCAAGGACGGCACGGCGGCCGATGCGACGCATGATGTTTCCTCCTTGATTGGCGGCTTCGTTAGCCGGCCAACGACAGGCGCGATGCTGCCACGTTGGACAATGCTAATCAACGCCGCTCCACTCAGCCGGCGGCGGCACTCACCAACGCGCGGGGGGTGCCCGGGTCGAGGGCGGTGTCCGCTCGGGCATCGCCAGTGCCGCTGTCGTTGCTGGATCCGGCAAAGTGGCCTAGGTTGACAGGCGTGCGCCAGGACAGCAAATCGCGCTCTACAACAGCATACGGGTGACGCAGTATTGTCCGATATCGAAACAAATACAAACAGATGGGTTCGCATCAAAGCGATCGGGCTGCGCGAGTCGGCTGAGGGTCTGGTCTTACTGTTGCCGCCGGCACTGTTCTATTCACGGGCGCTGTCGGAGATCTTGATCGGCACGATATGCGCTCTGTTCCTGGGCCACTGCCTGCGACAGCGCGCATGGGCGTGGCTCCGTGCCCCGTGGATGCTGGCGGGAATGGCGTGGTGGGGCTGGCTTGTGCTGTGCTCGGCCGTGGGACCAGTTGACATGCTGGCCCTGGCGCAATCCCTGGTGGCGGCCAGGCTGTTGCTGTTGGCCGCGGCGCTCGGCAATTGGGTCCTGTCGGAGGCGGCAACGCGGCGGCGCCTGTTTATTGTCATTTCGCTTTGTGCGGCATGGCTGGTTGAGCAGTGCTGGCAACAATATCTGTTTGGCGTGAATATCTTCGGGGCGCCGCGGTTTGGCGATGGCGCACTGACCGGGCCGTTTCCCGGGTTGCCGCGGGCAGGCTCCGCCTACGTTCTGTTGTTTTTCCCGGTGGCCCTTGTCTCGGCCTACCGGCTGGCGGCGTGGCGCGGGCGCAAGGGTCAGGCGCTCGGCGGGCTCTTGGCGGTGTTCATGGTCCTGACCATGGTGCTGATCGGCCAGCGCATGCCGACCTTGCTGATGCTGTTCGGGCTGGTTCTGGTCGCCTGGCTGCTGCCGCAGGGGCGCCGGCCGGTCCTGCTGGCGATGGCGGCGGCGGCGCTGCTGCTTGCGGCGACGCCGATGATTTCCCCGCCGACGTTCCAGAAGCTGGTGCTGCGGCTTTGGGAGCAGTTGTCAAATTTCCCGGCCAGCCCCTATGGGCTCCTGTACATGCGTGCGGCGGCCATCCTGAATGCGCATCCCTGGTTGGGGGCCGGGCACAATGCTTTCCGGACGTTGTGTGGGGACCCCGCCTATTTCCACGGCCTGCCGTGGTTGGGCATATCGGACAGCGCCGCGGGCGGGCTGGAAGCATGCAATAACCATCCGCACAATTTCTACCTGCAGGCAGCGACCGCGGGCGGCTACCCCGGGCTGCTGCTGTTTGTCGCCATGGCCATCGTCATTGTGCGAACCATGGCAACCTCGGCAATGCGAACGTTGCCGGTGGACAACCGTGTCGTTCGGCTGGCGCTGCTGGTGCAGATGTCGGTGGCGTTCTGGCCGCTGGCCTCGACCAACGATTTCCTCTCGATCCCGAATGCGGGCTGGATGTTCCTGATGCTCGGATGGGGCCTCGCGGAGGCTGTGCCGACGCGCCTGCCGGATCAGGGCAGGGCCGCGACGACGGTCATGAGCCGGTTATCGTAGCCGTGTTCGGCAAGCACGCGCCGCCGCCCGGCCGCGCCGATTGACGCCGCGAGACCGGGGTCACGTTGCAGGCGGATGCAAATCTCGTCCAATTCCGCCGCGGAACGATAGACCAGGACCTCCTCGCCCTCCTCAAAGCAGGTGGAAAGGTCCCGCTGATCGTCACTGACCACGGGCGTGCCAAGGAAATAGGGGTCGAAGCTGCGCTGGTTGAGGCCGTAAACGACGTTTTCCTCATTGCGGATGTTGAGCACGGCGAGATGGCTGCGATAGGCGGCGGCCAGCGCCGGGATGTCGAGGCGGAGCGGATGGATCGCGTGCGCGACGGCGGGAAACGGCCGCCAGCCCGGCCCGTAAAGCTCGATCGGCGTGCTGATCCGATTGAGCAGCGCCACGCGGTGCGGCGTGGGGTTGGCGACAAAAACCACCCGTGGAATGCGGTTGGCGGGCGTCGGTTCGCCAAGCCGCATGTTGGCCGCATGCGGCAGATAGCAGCAGGGCACGGGAAAGCGCTGGCTGCGGTGCTGTTCGACGAAGAAGCTGTCGGTGTGGGCCACCAGATCGTAGCGTGACGCGATCGCGCGGTCGGTTTCGAGGAACCCGTCACCCACCCAGGCGACCATGGGCGGCCGGCCGGGCAGGGCGCGCAGGCGGTCGAGGATCCGCAGCGGGACTTCGTACCCCCGCACGGCGACGATGAGGTCGGGACGGAACCGGCCGACTGCACGGGCCGTCCAGGCAGCGCGCGGCGCACCGAGCCGGCGCACGAGCAGCAGACGCTCGATGGCGGCGTTGAGGCGCGGGTCGCGCGTCGGGCAGAGTTGGACGCTGTGGCCAGCGGCGAGGAGGCCGGCGGCGCAGTCTTCCAGCCAATGGGTTACGCTGCCGATCTTGCCGATCAGGGTCACTCGCATCGGTGCCGTCATAACGGCAGCAGCACCCGCGCCCGCAGCCCGCCGAGCGGGCTGTCCTCCAACGTGATCTCGCCGCCATGCGCACGCACGATATCGCGCGCGATGGTCAGGCCCAGCCCCAGGCCCCCGGCCGCGCTGCTCTCGAACGGCCGGAATACGCCCTCGCGGCGTTCCAGCGGAATGCCCGGCCCGTCATCGTCCACCGTCACCTGCACGTTGCGCTCCCCGACCGGCACCGCACAGAGCGCCACATGAGTCCCATGGCGGCAGGCGTTGTCCACCAGGTTGGTGATTGCGCGCCGCACCGCGTCCGGGCGTATCCGCAACGCGGTTTTCGACGGCACGTCCAGCGTGACCGCCGCCCCGGTCCGCCGTGCCGCCGCCGCAACATCGTCCAGCAATTGCGCCAGATCAACCACGCTCGCCTGTTCGTCCCCCTCGCCGCGCGCAAACGACAGGTAGCCACGGATCATCCGCTCCATTTCCTCCACGTCCGTGGTCATGTCGGCAACCTCGCCGCGCAGTTCGTCGCGTGCCGGCAACATCGCCAGGGCCAGCCGCAGCCGCGTCAACGGCGTGCGCAGATCGTGCGACACACCGGCCAGCATCTCGGTGCGCTGCTGCAGGAACCGTCGGATACGCTCCTGCATGCGATTGAACGCAACCCCGGCCTGGCGCACCTCGGTCGCCCCTTCCGGCCTGATCGGCCCGATATCGCGCCCCATGCCGAACGCTTCGGCCGCCGTCGCCAGCCGACGTATGGCCCGCACCTGGTTGCGCGTGAACAGGGCCGCGATGGCGAACAACAACAGCGCCGAACCGACCAGCCAGGTGACGAACAGGTATATCGTCGCCGTGTAGAGGCGCTTGCGCGGCGCCTGCACGTCAAGCACGGCGTCGGGAAGTTGCACGCGGATCAGCACCGAAACCGGATCCGACGCCCAATCCACCGTGAACGGCCGCCCGACCCGGTCGCGCAACGCATCGGCGAGATCCTCGTCCACCGGCCCTATCAGGGTCTGGCGGCGGCCGCCGGGCAGCTTCAATCCCGGCTCGAGCCGCATCCCCAGCTGCCATTGACGCAAGGCATTGTCCAGCAGCCACGAGCGGTCGGCCGCGTCGGGATAGCGGTTCAGCAGCTCGATGGTCAGCGCGACCTCGCCGGCGATGGCCAGCGAAAACCGGCGCGAAATGATGTCGAGGTGGCTGCCGTAGAAGATTTGCAGCGCCACCGCCTGCACGGCGATCAGCGGCACCAGGATCATCAGCAGGCTGCGCCACAGCAGCGAGCGTGGGAAGATGCGCTTGAGCAGGTGGATCTTCGGGATATGGATGCGCATCGCCCGCCTCAGCGGCCCGGCTTCAGCACGTAGCCCCGGCCACGCACGGTATGCAGAAACCGCGGCTCGCGCGGATCGGCCTCCAGCTTGCGCCGCAGCCGGGTCACCATGACGTCGATCGCCCGCTCGCCGGTCTCGTCCATGCTGAGCGCGGCGACGATGTCCTCGCGCGACAGCACCTCGTTTGGCTTGCGGGCCAGCACGGTCAACAGCGCCGCCTCGCCACCGGTCAGGCGGACCACGCCATCGGGGCCGGTCAGCTCACCGCGCGCCGGATCGAAGTCCAACGGCCCCAACGGCAACGGACCGGTCGGCGCACCCGGCGGCGCCGGCGGGGCGGCGATACGGCGCAGGCGCGCGCGAATCCGCAGCAGCAGTTCCTTGGGGTCGAACGGCTTCGGCAGATAGTCGTCCGCGCCCGCCTCGAAGCCGGCAATGCGGTCCTCCGGCGCGCCGCGCGCCGTCAGCAACAGCACCGGCACATCGGCATTGTCGCGCCGCAGCGACTCCGTCAGCTCCAGCCCGCTCTCGCCGGGCATCATGACGTCCAGCACCATCAGCTCCGGCTGCAGGAAACGCAGCTTCTCACGCGCCTCCGCCGCACTGGCGGCGGTGGTGACGCGGAACCCGTTCTCCGCCAGGTAGCGCGACAGCAACGCGCGCAGGCGGTCGTCGTCGTCCACCACCAGGATCGTCGCCTCGTCGCTCATCCGCTCCTCCCGCTCACACCGGCGTCGCCGGCATGTCCTTGTTGTGCGCGCGGGCGGGACCGCGCCGGTCCATGTAGGCGCGCGCGGCTTCGTCCATGATCCCGCGCATCACCCGCCGGAATCCCTCCACCGACGCCGGGCCGGCATCGCGATAGGCCGCCACCAGGCGCTCGCGCTGCCGCTCGAACAACCGCCGCTCCAGCGCCTGCCCGGCGACGGTAAGCGTCAGCAGCCGCTGCCGCCGGTCGGCCCGGCCCTGCGCCTGCGACACATATCCCTGTCCGACCAGCGCGCCCAGCACACGCGCCAGGCTCTGCTTGGTGATGCGCAGGATCGCCAGCAGCTCGGTGACGGTAATCCCCGGATTATGGCCGATGAAATGCAAGGCGCGATGGTGCGCCCGCCCCAGCCCCAGTTCCGTCAGGATGACGTCGGCCGCATTGGTGAAATCGCGGTAGGCGAAGAACAGCAGGTCCTGCGCGGCGCGGATTTCCTCTTCGCGCAGGAACAGCAGGCTGCTGCCCGCGGCAGCAGGATTTTTTGCCTCAACCATGGGTCAGGCCTGGCCGGACCGGGCGTCGGCAGCGCAGAGTGGGCATGGCTGGGTTGCCCTTCAGTTACGGCAGTCTGGTTGACGTATCGGGTGGTCCATTATAGATTCTGCCCAGTTAGAGCAACAAAATTGCGAGGAATACCTCAGATGGCGCTGCTTCCTTTCGATGACCGTGATGGCGAGATCTGGTTCGATGGCGTCATGGTCCCCTGGCGCGAGGCGAAGCTGCACGTCCTGTCGCATGGGCTGCATTATGCCAGCGGCGTGTTCGAAGGTGAGAGGGCCTATAGCGGCAACATCTTCAAGCTGCATGCGCACACCGAACGGCTGTTCGCCTCCGCCGCCCTGCTCGGCTTCGAGATCCCGTACTCGATCGAGGCGGTCGAGGCCGCCTGCCGGCAGGTGCTGGCCGCCAACAGGCAGGTCGAAGCCTATGTCCGCCCGATCGCCTGGCGCGGCACCGAACAACTCTCCGTCTCGGGGCAATTGACCAAAATCCATATCGCCATCGCCACCTGGGCCTGGCCAAACCTGTTCGGCGACAACCGGATGAAGGGCGTGCGACTCGGCATGGCCGAGTGGAAACGCCCAAGCCCGGAAACGGCGCCAACCGCCTCGAAGGCGGCCGGGCTTTACATGATCGGAACGCTGTCCAAGCACAAGGCGGAAGCCGACGGCTTCGACGACGCGCTGATGCTGGGCTGGCGCGGCCAGGTGGCCGAAGGCACCGGCGCCAACGTGTTCTTCGCCAAGGACGGCGAACTGCATACGCCGACCCCGGACTGCTTCCTCAACGGCATTACCCGCCGCACCGTCATGTCGATCGCGCGACGCCACCAGATCAAGGTGACCGAACGCACGATCATGCCCGAAGAGATGCAGGGCATGGACGAGGTGTTCCTGGCCGGCACCGCCGCCGAGGTGACGCCGGTGCGCCAGATCGGCGAGCTGCACTTCAAGCCGGGACCGATCACCGAATTGCTGCTGAACGACTACGAAAAACTCGTCCGCCTGCCCCCCGACGAAGTCGAACAACTGGCGCCGATATAGGAAGGCGAGGGGCTCTGCCCCTCGACCCCGCCAAGGGCCGTGAGGCCCTTGGAACCCGTTCGTTTAGAGGGTCTTGAGGGCAGAGCCCCCTGGCCTTCCCCACATCGCCGCCGGCAGCAGGACCAGCCAGGCGATGCGGGTTTCGTATCGGGGGTTCGGTCGTGACAGGGCTCCG
>CAIMEK010000271.1 GCA_903839965.1 uncultured Acetobacteraceae bacterium
ATCGAGCACGCGATGGCGTTGCTGTCGGCCTGTCCCTTCCAGGCCGCCCGGCGTGTCATCGACATTTCCGGCGACGGCGCCAACAACCGCGGCCGTCCCTCCGCCGAGGCGCGCGACGAAGCCGTGGCGGCCGGCATCGTCATCAACGGGCTGCCGATCCCGTGGATCGAGTTCGACCTGGAAGAGCACTACCGCAACGACGTCATCGGCGGGCCCGGCGCCTTCCTGGTCGTGGCGGAGGATTTCAACGCCTTCGGCAAGGCGATCGTCACCAAGCTGGTGGCGGAGATCGCCTGATACCGGGCCGGCTCAGCGCCCGTCCATTGCCTCGCGCAGCATTTCCAGTTCCAGCCAGCGTTCCTCGGCGTCTGCAAGCTCCGCCACGACCCGCCCCAGCCGCGTGCTGGCATCGGCAAAACCCGCGGCGTCGCGAATGTAGAAGTCGGGATCGGCCAATAATGCGTGCAGGCGCGCCTTTTCTTGCTGCAGCGCCTCGATCCGCGCGGGCAGCGCCACCAGAGCGTGCTTGTCCTTGAACGACATCCGGGTTCGCGCCGCGGTGGTTTGCTCCCTTGGCGCCGCCGCCCTCGCCCGCGGCGGGGGCGGTGCCGCCGTGGGCGCATCCATGATGCGGCCGCCCTGCGCCAGCATGTCGGAGTAGCCGCCGGCGTAGTCCACCCAGCGTCCGTCGCCCTCGGCGTTCACCACCGAGGTCGCCACGCGGTCGAGGAAGTCGCGGTCGTGGCTGACCAGCAGCACGGTGCCGGGATAGTCCGCCAGCAGTTCCTGCAGCAGGTCGAGCGTCTCCAGGTCCAGGTCGTTGGTCGGCTCGTCGAGCACGAGCAGGTTGGAAGGGCGGCTCAACGCCACCGCCAGGGCGATGCGGCCACGTTCGCCGCCGGAGAGCGCGCCCACCGCCGTGCGCGCCTGGGCCGGGCTGAACAAAAAGTCCTTCATGTAGCCCATGACGTGCCGGGCCTGGCCGTTCACCACCACCGTCTCGCCGTGCCCGCCGGTCAGCGTGTCGGCCAGCGTCAGCGTCGGGTCCAGGCTTTCGCGGCGCTGGTCGAGCGTCACCATCTGCAGCGCGCTGCCCAGCTTCACCGTGCCGGCGTCGGGTGCGAGGCGGCCGGTCAGGAGGTTGAGCAGGGTGGTCTTGCCGGCGCCGTTCGGCCCGACCAGCGCCACCCGGTCGCCGCGCAGGAACTTTGCCGTGAGCCCGCGCACGATCAGGCGCTCGCCAAAGCTCTTTTCCAGGCCGATCGCCTCGATGACGATGCGTCCGGAGGTCTCGCCCTCGGCGACTTCCAGCTTGACGGTGCCGGGCGGCGCCTGGGCGGCGCGATGCTGGGCCCGCAGCGCATGCAGATTGCCCAGGCGGCGCACATTCCGCTTGCGCCGCGCGGTGACGCCGTAGCGCAGCCAGTCTTCCTCGACGACGATCTTGCGCGCCAGCTTGTGATGGTCGCGCTCCTCCTGCTCCAGCACCTCGTCGCGCCAGGCTTCGAACTCGGCAAATCCGCGCTCCATGCGCCGGGTGGCGCCACGATCCAGCCATACCACCGCGCGCGACAACCGCTCCAGCAGGCGGCGGTCGTGGCTGACCAGCACCAGCGCGGCCCGCAACGTCGCCAGTTCCGCTTCCAGCCAGGCGATGGCCGGCAGGTCCAGATGGTTGGTGGGCTCGTCGAGCAGCAGGATGTCCGGCATCGGCGCCAGCACACGCGCCAGCGCCGCCCGACGCGCCTCGCCGCCAGACAGTTTCGCCGGATCTTCCCGACCCGTCAGTCCCAATTTCTCCAGCAGGGTGCGGGCACGATGCGCATCGTCGCCGGGCGCGAGCCCGGCCGCCACATAGGCTTCGGTGTGCTCGAAGCCGGACAGGTCCGGCTCCTGCGGCAGGTAGCGCACGGTGGTGCCGGGCTGCAGAAACCGGCTGCCCTCGTCGAAGCCCTGGGTGCCCGCGGCGATGCGCAGCAGGGTGGATTTGCCGGAGCCGTTGCGCCCGACCAC
>CAIMEK010000272.1 GCA_903839965.1 uncultured Acetobacteraceae bacterium
CGCGCGGGCGCACGGGCTGTGCCGGATTTCATCGGGCCGCGCCACCGGCCCGACCGAGCCGCTCTGCCTGCTGCGCCCGCCGGAGGCGGTGCTGTCCGGCGTGCCGGTGCGCCCGCCCCCGGGCGCCTTCCTGCAGCCCAGCGCCGCCGGCGAGGCGGCCATCGTGGCGGCGGTGCTGGCGGGCCTGCCCGCGAAGTTGCCGGCGCGGGCGCGGGTGGTGGAACTTTACGCCGGCTGCGGCACGCTCAGCTTCGCCCTGGCGGCGCGCGCGCGGGTGGCGGCCTACGAGGGCGACGCGACCCTGGTGGCGGCGCTGCGGGAGGCGGTGAACATGCACGGCCTCGCCGGCCGCATCACGGTGGCGCAGCGCGACCTCGCCCGCCAGCCGCTGACGGCGGTGGACCTGGGGAATTGCGCGGCGGTGGTGCTCGACCCGCCCGCCAACGGCGCCGCCGGGCAGGTCGCCCGGCTTGCGGCGGCACGGCCGGCGCGGATCGTGTATGTCAGTTGCAATCCCGCCGCCCTGGCGCGCGACGCCGCGCTGCTGCGCGCGGCCGGCTACGGCGTACTAAGTGCGGTGGGGATCGACCAGTTCCTCTGGTCGGCACGGCTGGAAGCCGTGGTGGTGTTCGAGATTTAGAGTGTGATCGTTTGCGGCGGCAGGTCGGAAGGCGTGAATCACACGCTCGAACAAAGCCCTAGAACAGGAACGTCCAGGCCGCGGCGCCGACGACGATCCAGCAGCCCAGCCCGATCAGGGCCGCGCGGGCAAGGCCCCGGCCGGCGGCAATCTGGCTATCCGCGCTGTCGCTGAAGTCGTCGACGAAGTGATCGCTCCGGCACGACGCGGAGGTGACGGTGGCCGCTGCAGGCCGGTCTGAAATCACGCTCATCATCACGTCGATCTCCTGCGAGAAATGCCGCCCGGGAGCTACTCGATAACGCCGCCGTGAGTGATCGTATAACGCCTTCGTGAAGCACTGTTAAGTTAAAATCACTGGATTCACAATTCAATCGTCGCACGGCCTCCTCACTCACAATTGTTGATTGACAAGGCCGGCGAGCAAAGAAACCACAGCGCGAGAGCACTTGCCCGGTCAGACGTGGAAACTCTCCCCGCACCCGCACCGTCCCTTCTCGTTCGGATTGGTGAAGGTGAACCCGGCGCTGAGCGCCTTCACCTCGTAGTCCATCACCGTGCCGATCAGGAACAGGCTGGCCTTGCGGTCCACCAGCACGGTGACGCCCTTGTCCGTCACCACCTCGTCGCCCGGCCCGGCGGCGGAGGCGAACTCCATCACATAGGACATGCCGGAGCACCCCTTGGTGGAAACCGTGATGCGCAACAGCCGGCCCGCCTCGCCGCGGGCGTAGAGCGCGCGCAGGCGATCGGCGGCCGCCTCGCTGAGCGACATCAGCGGCGGCAGCGGGCGGCGGGGGCGCGCGGCGGCGGTGGGGGCGCTTTCGCCACGCAAGGGCGTGGCTGTCGCGGGCGTTGCGGACATGCGGTTCTCTCGGCTCGGGTCAAAACATGTTCAAGGCAAGTCGGGCATCGTCGGTCATGCGGCTGGGGTTCCACGGCGGGTCCCACACCACATCGACATCGCACTCCGACACGCCGTCGATCGCCATGATCGCCTCGCGGATCTGCATCGGCAGTTCCTGCGCGCTCGGGCAGCCCGGCGCGGTCAGCGTCATTTCCACCTTGACGCGGCGATCGTCGCCGATCTCGATCGCGTAGATCAGCCCGAGTTCATAAATGTTCACCGGGATCTCGGGGTCGTAGACGGTCTGGCACGCGGCGATCACCGCGTCCTCGCTGGGCCTGGGCGGCGTATCGCCGCCTGGCGTCCAACATCCCACTTCGCCCTGTGCCGGCATGTTCGCTTCCGCATTACTCACTGCTTGCCTGCCCCTCGCCCTGGAGTGCCGCCATCAGCGCGTGCCACGGCAAGGTCGCGCATTTCACCCGGCTCGGGTAATCGTGCACGCCCGCCAGCGGGCGCAGCATCGCCATCGTCGCATCGCCCTCCTGCGCATCGCACGCCGGGCACGCGCCGGTGCGCGCCATGTCGCGGAACCGCGCGAACACCTGCCGCGCCCCCTCCGGCGCCAGCCCCACCACCGCCTCGGCCATCAGGTCGGCCGAAGCGATGCTGATGGCGCAGCCCCGCGCGTCGAACCGCGGATCGACGATCCGCCCGTCCGGGCCGTAGGAAAAGAACACCTCCACCCGGTCGCCGCACATCGGGTTGTCGCCCTTCGCGGTGGCGTCGAAGCGCTCCGGCCGGCCGGCGTGCCGTGGCCGCATCCCGTGCTCGAGGATCACCTCCTGGTAGAGGTCGCGAACGTCGTCGGATGCGCTCATGCGAAGAACTCCCGCACCCGCACCAGTGCATCGGCCAGGAAGTCGATTTCCGCCGCGGTCGTATAGACGGCGAAGCTGGCGCGGGCGGTGCTCTGGATGCCGAGCCGGCGCATCAGCGGCTCGGCGCAATGGTGGCCGGCGCGCACGGCGATGCCGCTGCGGTCGAGCAGGGTGGCGACGTCGTGGGCGTGCGCGCGGTCGAGCGTGAAGCTCACCACCCCGCCGCGATCCTGGGCGCGGCCGAAAATGGTAACCCCCTCGACGGCGGACAGCCGGGCGATGGCGTGCTCGGTCAGCGCCTGTTCGTGCGCGGCGATCGCCGCGTAGCCGATCGCGTCCACCCAGGCGATGGCGGCGCCCAGCCCGATGCCTTCCAGGATCGGCGGCGTCCCCGCCTCGAACTTGTGCGGCACCGCTGCCCAGGTGGTGTGCTCGTAGGTAACCGAGGAAATCATGTCGCCCCCGCCCAGGAACGGCGGCATCGCCTCCAGCAATTCGCGCCGCCCCCACAGCGCGCCGATGCCGGTGGGGCCGTACAGCTTGTGGCCGGTGAAGGCATAGAAATCGCAATCCAGCGCCTGCACGTCCACGCGGCGGTGCACGATCGCCTGGCTGCCGTCCAGCAGCAGCTTCGCCCCGTGCGCGTGCGCCACCTGGGCGATGCGGGCGGCCGGCGTGTAGGTGCCGAGCACGTTGGACATGTGGGTCATCGCCACCAGCCCGACCTTGCCGTCCTCCAGCAGCCGCTCGAAACCCTCCATGTCGAGTTCGCCGGCGTCGGTGATCGGGGCGACCCGCAGCTCGATGCCGTGGTCGTCGCGCAGCATCTGCCAGGGCACGATGTTGGAGTGGTGCTCCATGTCGGAGATCAGCACGGCCTGCCCAGGCTTCAGCACGCCGCGCCCGTAGCTGTGGGCCACCAGGTTGAGCGCCTCGGTGCTGTTGTGGGTGAACACAATCTCCGCGCGATCGGCGGCGTTCACCAGCCGCGCGACCGCATCGCGCGTCGCCTCGTAGGCCTCGGTGGTGCGCTCGCTCATCCAGTGCAGGCCGCGATGCACGTTGGCGTACTGCGTCTCCATGGCCTGCACCATGGCCTCGATGACGGCCAGCGGCTTCTGCGCGCTGGCGGCGCTGTCGAGGAACACCAGCGGCTTGCCGCGCACGCTCTGCGACAGGATCGGGAAATCCCGGCGGATCTTGGCGACATCCAGCACGGGAAGAGCCAAATCGTTCATGCCCTTTGCCCTTCCCACCAGGTGGCGATCATGCCTTCCATCGCCGTGCGCGCCGCCTCGTGCGCGATCGGGTCGAGCGCCTCGGTGAGGAAGGCGCGCACCAGCAGGCTGTTCGCCTCGGCCTCCGGCACGCCGCGGCTGCGCAGGTAGAACAGCTGGTCCGGATCGAGTTCGCCCACCGTGGAGCCGTGGCTGCACTTGACGTCGTCGGCGTAGATCTCGAGCTGCGGCTTGCTGTTGATTTCGGCGTTCGGGCTGAGCAGCAGCGCCTGGTTCATCTGGTAGCCGTCGGTCTTCTGGGCGATCCGCGACACTTCGATCTTGCCCTGGAACACGCCCCGCGAATGCCCGGTCAGCACGTTCTTCACGGTCTGGCGGCTGGTGGTGGCGGGCGCGTCGTGGGTCACCACGGTGGTGAAGTCGGCATGCTGCTCGCCGCCGAGCAGTTGCGCCGCATTCAGGTGGGCCGCGGCCTTTTCGCCGGCCAGCCGCGCGTGCACTTCCATGCGGGCGAGCCGGCCGCCGAGGGTGAGCAGGAAACTGTCGTAGCTGCCGCGCGCGCCCACCTCGGCATACAGCGTGGAAAGATGGAACGCGCCGGTCGCCTCAAGCTGGATGCGCAGGTGAGTCAGCACCGCGTCCTCGCCGACGTCCACGGAGAACACCGGGTTGTTGAAATAGGCGCCGCTGCCGATGTTGGCCTCGATGAGCGTCAGCCGCGCGCCGCGGCCGAGCCGGATGGCATGGCGCGGATGGAGCGCCCCGCCGGTCGCCAGGCCCGCCAGCACCAGCGTGCCGGCATCGACGCCCTCGGCCACTTCGATATCGGCGCCGTCCTCGGCCAGCATGGTGTTCAGCGCCACCAGCTTCTCCAGCGCCGGGCGCGCCAGTGTGCCCCAGGCCGGCGCGCCGGTGCGCACGGCGATGCCTTGGGCCGGCGGCGCCGAAAGGTCGGCGCGGTAGCAGCCGTTGGCGAACACCAGGCGCGGCGCGGCGAAGGCCGGCAATTGCGCGAGCAGCGCGGCGGCATCGCCGTGCGGCGGATCGAACACCGCATCGGCCAGCGGGCGCAGCGCGGTGTAGTGCCAGGCTTCCTCGCGCGGGCCCGGCAGCCCGCCGGCACGGAACAATTCCGCCGCCCCGTCGCGGTCGGCGTCATGCCCGCCGCGCGCTTCGTAACGGGCCAGGAACGCGCCCGCCACGCCATCCAGCGGCCTTGCGGGCGTGCTCATGCGGCCTCCGCGGTGACCGCGGCGTAGCCCGACGCCTCCAGCTCCAGCGCCAGCTCCGGCCCGCCCGAGCGCACGATGCGGCCGGCCACCAGCACATGCACCCGATCGGGCAC
>CAIMEK010000273.1 GCA_903839965.1 uncultured Acetobacteraceae bacterium
GGCCGGGGCGGCCGGTTTCGGCCGGCGGATAGGCGGTCGGGGCGGTCGGCGCGCAGGCGGCAAGGCAGAGCAGGCCGGTCAGCACCAGCGCGAAACGCATCATGTGTCCGGCTCTCCCACACCGCGCCCGTCGTCACGAAGTCGTCACGGTCGCCGCGCACACAACCGCTAGCACATTTGCTGCCGGAGAAACCACCATCTCTGCGATCGGGTCGAAAATGCCGCTCATTTTGTGGAACGTGTTGCCTTCAAGAGCGAACTGGATTAATGGGTTAGGTCCGGGTCCTGATGGACTCACTCAAGGATGCACCGCAAGCACCGTACATTGGTGCCCGCTGTGATGGCCGCCCGGGCGGCCCTGCAACCGGCCGGTCACGCCGACCGCGTCATGACGGAGGCCCGCGACGACATGCCGTCCTGCACCCGTGCGAAGCCTGGTTCAATCCGCCTGAGCGCGTCAACCCTGCGCCTGCTGGCCTGTCTGACCACCCTGGCGCTGCTCTCGGCCTGCGCGTCGCACAACGGCCCGCGCATGAGCGCCAGCCAGGAGGCGGCCCAGTACCAGTCCCGCGCCCGCGGCAACTACAAGCCGCCCGGCCCGCCCTCGGATCCCTGGGGCCCCTATATCGTCGAGGCATCGCAGCGCTACGACATACCCGAGCGATGGGTTCGCGAGGTCATGCGGGTCGAATCCAGCGGCAAGGTGATGGACACCTCCGGCGCCGGCGCGATGGGCCTGATGCAGGTGATGCCGGGCACCTTCGACGAACTGCGCGCCCGCTACGGCCTCGGCGAAGACCCGTACGACCCGCACGACAACCTGATGGCCGGCACCGCCTACCTGCGCGAGATGTACAACATCTACGGCTTCCCCGGCTTTCTGGCGGCCTACAACGCCGGCCCGGCGCGGCTCGACGACTACCTGACGCGCAACCGCCCGCTGCCCGACGAAACCCGCCGCTACGTCGCCAAGATCGGTCCCAACATCGCCGGCATCGAACCCAACCAGCCCAGCTCGGCGTCCGCCACCGCCATGAACCAGTTGCCGCTGAACATTCCGGCCGGGCCGCGCTACCCGCATCGCCGCGGGGCGCCGGTGGCGCTGGCGGAGAACCGGACGACCCGTCCGGCGCAGGAACGTTCGGTGCAGACCGCCGCGCTGGTCGAACCGCCGCGCCTCAGCTCGCCGCCGGTCTACGTCCCGCCCCCGGCTGCCTCGCACGGCGGATTCCGCCTGATCAGCCCCGCCATGGCCGAGGCGATGCCGCTGCGCGCCGCCGGCGCGACCGGGCCAGCCAACTGGGCCATCCAGGTCGGCGCCTTCAGCAACGAAGGCCAGGCGCAGGCGGCGGCCGAGGCGGCGCGCAGCCAGGCGCACGACCTGCTCGGCCGCGCCCGTCCCGCGGTCGGTGCCGTGCGCGTCGCCAACAACACCCTGTTCCGCGCCCGGCTGACCGGGCTCTCGCGCGAGGGCGCGACCCAGGCCTGCGAGCGGCTCGGCCACGGCCGCGGCCGCGCCGGCTGCATCGTGCTGTCGCCGGAATCGCAGGGCTGAGCCGCCGCCCGATCGGCCGGCCGGGTCGGACACTTCGCCGATGCGACTGCGCGAGGATCGCCACGACGCCACCGTCGTGCCGGCGCCGGAGCATCCCGCCCGCCGCAACGCGCTGGCAATAACCAGGTCGTTTCTCTCCCAGGGCCTCGGCGACGCGTTGGAATGGGAACGCAACGTGCGGTCGATGCTGGTGCGCACGCCCGACCACGCGGCAGGCAAGGCGGCATTCCGCAAGCAACGGCCGGCGCAATTCGGGCGCCGCCGACCAGGCGGGCAGGGCGGGCGGCGCGGGACGGCTGCCGCCGACGACTCGTTGCTTCGCCGCAGGGCGCGCGCCCCTCGCTCGACGTAAGAATCGCGACAAATAGTGCATTCGCAAGCAATAAATCGCGTTTACTGTCTTGACGGGACTCGCAAGATTTGCAGTAGTACCCGTTTGATGGTGGCTGCGTTGTGCTGCCGCCCAGGCAATGGTTGGTGATATGTCAGGTCAAGCCGAAGCCGATCTGTTCCGCCGGCTGACGGTGCAGATCGTGGCCGCGCACGTGGCCCACAACAAGCTGGAGGGCAGCGATGTACCGCAGCTCATCGAGACCGTGCACAAGGCGCTGGCCAGCCTCGGCAAGGTGACGGAGGAGCCGGCGAAGCCGGAGCCCGCCGTGCCGGTGCGGAAATCCGTATTCCCCGACTATGTCATCTGCCTGGAAGACGGCAAGAAGCTGAAGATGCTGAAGCGGCATCTGAAGACCGCCTACAACATGACCCCCGACCAGTACCGGACGAAATGGGGGCTGAGCCGCGAATACCCGATGGTGGCGCCCAACTACGCCGAACCTCGCTCCTCGCTCGCCCGCAAGATCGGCCTCGGCCGCCGCGCCGGGACCGCCGCCCCGCCCGCAGCCCCGGCCCCGGCGAAGGTTCCGGCCAAGCGTGGGCGCAAGCCCGCCGCGGCGAAGTAACAGTACCCGACCACACTCGGCGCCACAGGGCGGCAATGCGTGCAAGGCGCATTGCCGCCCTTTCGCTGTCTGGTCAGCATCACCGGCATGAACGCACACCCGCGGCGCCAGCACGACCGGCTCGACGGCGTGGCCATTGCCGTGGTCACGGTACTTTGCGCGCTGTGGGGCATCCAGCAGGTGGCGGTGAAGGTGACCATCGCCGGCGGCCTGCCGCCGCTGCTGCAGGGCGCGCTGCGGCATGGCATCGCCGCCGTCCTGGTCTGCCTCCTGGTGCTCGCGCGCCAGGGCGTTGCCGGGCTGCTGGCCCTGTTCCGCTTCGATGCCGCCACCGGGCCCTGTCTGTTGGTGGGCACCCTGTTCGCCGTGGAGTTCGTCTTCCTGTTTCCCGGGCTGAACCTCACCACCGCCTCGCGCGGCGTCATTTTCCTCTACTCGGCCCCGTTCTTCACCGTGCTCGGTGTCCATCTTTTCGTGCCGGTCGAGCGGCTTAAGCCGCGCCAGGTCCTCGGGCTGCTGATCGCCTTCGCCGGCGTGGCCGCCGCGTTCTTCGACGGGCTGGCGGCCGGCGGCGGCAGCACCACCGGCGACCTGCTGTGCCTGGTGGCCGGCGCCCTCTGGGGCGCCACCAACGTCGTGGTGCGGTCCAGTCCCGGCATGCTGCGCGCCCCGCCGGAGAAAATGCTGCTCTACCAGCTCGCCGCTTCCGCGCCGATGATGCTGGCGGCTTCGCTGCTCATCGGCGAGCACACGGTCTGGGCCGCCATCACGCCGCTGGCCTGGACCGGGCTGTTCTACCAGACCGTGGTGGTTGCCTTCGCCAGCTACCTGGCCTGGGTCTGGCTGATCCTGGCCTACCCGGCCGGCGGGCTGGCCGGGTTCACTTTTCTCACGCCGCTGTTCGGCATCCTGGCGGGCGTGCTGCTGTTGGGCGAACCCATGACCCCGGCTCTGCTCGCCGGCCTGACGGCGATCGCCGTCGGCCTGCCGCTGCTCAACAGCAAGGGAGGCAAACCATGACGGACAGCATGCCCATCCTCACGCGCCGCCGCATCGAGGCCGAGTTCGCCCGCGGCATCTACGAGGAGATGCGCACCGAACTGGGCGAGCCGGCGGCCCGGCGCATCCTGGCCGCGGCGATCGTCCGCATGGCCAGGGATGCCGGTGCGCGTGCCGCCGGCGAGGCTCCCGGCGGCACTCCCGACCTCGACAGCTTCCGCGCCATCCAGCAGCTATGGAACGCCGAGGACGCGCTCAGCACCGAGGTGCTGGAGTCCACCCCCACCACGTTCAACTTCAACGTCACCCGCTGCCGCTACGCCGAGATGTACCGCGCCATGGGGCTGGCGGAACTCGGTGCCGTGCTGTCGTGCAACCGCGACGCCTCGTTCTGCGAAGGCTACGACCCTGGGCTGAAGCTCACGCGCACGCACACGCTGATGGACGGAGCCACGCATTGCGACTTCCGCTACCGCCGCGCGTAGAGCGTGATCGTTTGCGGCGGCCACGTCGGCAGGCGTGAATCGCGCCTTCCCTTCCGTGTTCTGAGCCGAGGGTCGGAACGCGCCGGGCACGCGCCGGTTCAGCCTCCCAGGTGGCGGGCCAGGAACGCCAGGCTGCGGCTCTGCGCCAGTTCCGCGTCGGGCGCACTGTAGCTGGCCCGCTCGTCGCAGCCGAAGCCGTGCTGGGCGCCCGGGTAGACGAAAATCTCCACGCCGGGTGCGGGTGGCCCCCCACCACGCCACCGTGCCGCCCCAGCAATAGCCGATGATGCCGATCGCCCGATCGCCCAGCGAAGCGGCCGCCGGCTCGATGTCGGCCAGCACGCCGGCATCGGGCACTTTCCCCCGCAGGTCGCGTCCACGTGCGATGTCCGGTGCCGCATAGCCCAGTTCGACCCCCGGTTCGGCGCGATCGAACAGCGCCGGCGCCACCGCCGCGAAGGCGTCGCAGACCTGGCGCATGTGGTGGTTCACGCCGAAGATCTCCTGCACCACCACCAGGCCGCGCCTGGCCGTATCGGGGCCGACCCGCCAGGCCGAGAGTTGGGACCGTCAGCCGGATGCTGGTCATGGTCGTTGTCCCCCTTGCGTTGCGGTGTGTCCGACCCCCAGGATGGCGTCATGGGCGAGATCGTCAATCTCCGCCAGGCCCGCAAGCGCCAGGACCAAGAGCGCCGCGACGCCGTGGCCGCCGCCAACCGCGCCAAACACGGGCGCACGGGGGCGGAGCGGCGGGCCGAGGCGCTGGAGGCCAAGCGTCGCGAGCGCGCCCATGAAGGCACCCGCCTGCAACCCGAGCCGAAGGAGCGTTGAGATGCCGGAAGTCTATGTCCACCTGCTCGAGGGCCGCACCGTCGAGCAGAAGCGCGCGCTGGTGGCTGCCATCACCGACGCGGTGGTGGAGCACATCAAGGTTCCGCCCGAAGTGGTGATGGTCGAGATCCTCGATGTCCCGCGCCACAACAAGGCCAAGGCCGGCGTACTGTTCTGCGACCGCTAGCCCGGCTCACCCCAGCACCCCGGCGGCGATCGCCAGCCCGGCCGCGAGCCCCATCGTGATCACGATCGCGGTCAGGTACAGCGCGCCCAAGACGAGCACGCCGAACAGCGGCACCAGCAGGAGCAGCAGCAACACCACCAGCAGCGCCGGCCCGGGACGTTGCGCGATCATTTTGTAATCCAGCCACCGGGCGGCCCGGCTTTGCTCCACCGAGGCGCCCAGCGCGCCCAGGCGTTGCAGCCGGCGGGCCAGCGCCGGATGCAATGACGTCGTGATGGTCCGCCGCTCCTTGAAGCCGCCGCGCGATGGCGGTCCGTGGATGAAGCAATATTCCCGCCCTTCGCCCCCGCCTGGCACGCCTGATTCGCCGATCCGCGACAGCGCCCGCGCCAGCCCGTCCGGATTGCGCGTCAGTTGTACCGCCATGGCATCGGCCGCGTAGCGCCGGTTGCGCCAGATCATCCCGAGCGGCGGATTGAGGAACAACGCAGTCCACAGGAACAACACGACCCGCAGGATAATGCTGATCAGCAACAGCGGCAGCAGCGGCACCAGCAGGATCTTGCGCAGCCGGACGGAGGGAATAACGCTCCACAACGTATCGACGTCGGGCATCGCATCGGCGCCCATGCCCTGCTCGATGAGCAGCAGTGTCCGTTCGATCTCTTCGGGCGAGCGCCGCAGCCCCACGCTCACCAGCGACAACCCGCCCAGCGCCCGCCAGGCCGACCAGCGGAACGGCAGATCGAGGAAGGTGACGAAAAACCCGAAGGTCTGGAACACCGCCAGCACGGCGTGCGTCAGCCGGATGTCGCCCGCGCCGGCGGAGGCGACGAGATGCGCCACCACGGCGGAGGTCTCGTCGCGGTCGAGCTGGTCCAGCAGGCCGCGCGTGACCAGCAGCGTCGCCGAGCCGCGCGTCCCTCCCACCGCCGCCGCATTGATCTCCGGCGCGTCGATCAGCAGCAGCGCCGGCGCCGGCACTCCCGCCGAAATGGCCATCTCCTCGACGATGTTTCCCAGTTGCCGCTCTTGCGCATCGTGCGGATCGGGCGCGCGGGCGTGCACGCGGGCGATCAGGTCGCCACCCTCGCCACGCAGCGAAAGCCGACGCAGCACCGCCCACACAAGCCCCGCGGCAACCAGCGCGGGAATGGCGACGGGCGCCAGACGCAGCAGCGGCGCCGCGGTGACGCCAAGGTCGCCCAACCCCTTCACGCGATCCAGCGAAGCAATGAACAGGCCGAAATTCGCGCTCTGGGTGGTGGCCCAGTGGCCCAGTCCGTTGCTGGCCGCGCGCAGCGTGCCGGGCGCGATGCCGAGCTTCGCCAGCAGCTGCGCCAGCCCGCCGCCGGCCAGCAAAAGCATCGGCGTCACCACCGAACTCAGCACCACGCCGATCATGCTGGCGATCAGCAGGCACACCCCCGCCAGCACCCAGGCGCTCCGCCGGCGCCTGGTCTGCTCATCGAAAAAGTTGGTACGCTCGGCGGGCGCGCGCTGCTCCCAGCGGGGGGTGTCCGGGGCCGCGGTCTCGCCGGCGGGCGGCACCGTCAGAACCGCACCGCCACGGGTGCGCGGTCGCCTTCATCCGCTTCGAACAGCGTCTTTGCCGCGAACCCGAACATGCCGGCGAACACGTTGCGCGGCACCGTTTCGATCGCGGTGTTGTACTGCATGACGCTGTCGTTGTAGTACTGGCGGGCAAAGGCGATGCGGTTCTCGGTGGAACTCAGTTCCTCCTGCAGGGAGGCCATGTTTTCGCTGGCGCGCAATTGCGGGATCGCCTCGGCCTGCACGATGAACGAGCGCAACGAGCGCCCGAGCGTGTTCTCCGCCGTGGCCCGCGCCTCGATGTTGCTGCCGGCCGCGATGGCTTGCGAGCGGGCGCGGGCGATCTCGTCGATGATGCCGCGCTCATGGGTCATGTAACCCTTCACGCTTTCGATCAGATTCGGAATCAGGTCATGGCGGCGTTTGAGCTGCACGTCGATCTGAGCCCAGCCGTTGCTGACACGGTTGCGCAACGTAACCAGCCCGTTGTAGATCCAGACCAGGTAAATCACCAACAACGCGCAAACTGCCGTCGCGATCCAGATGCCCATTATTTCCCCCGGCCAACCATAACCGATGGTTAGCATAGCATGGGTGTGGGGATCGTTCCTACCCGCGCGTGGCGGGTTGTCTCAGAAGTGTAGGGAGAGGGTTCCGCTGCCTCAGCGTGCGTCCAGCGGCACCGCCGTTACGCTGTTGAACGCCGCGCCGCCGGTGCCCAGGCTGATGGTCGACCACACCAGGTAGACGATCACCCGCTTGTCCGCGTCGAACAGCCGCGACACCCGCACTTCCTTGAAGAACGGGCTCATCTTCTCGCCGAACACCACTTCGTTCTTCGGCAGTCCGCTGCCGCGCACCGACACCGGCCCGGTGGCGCGGCAGGCGATGGAGAACCGGTTCGGGTCGGTCGCCAGCCCCAGCGACCCCGCCACGCCGCCGGTTTCCGCCCGCGAGACGTAGCAGCTCACCCCCTCCACCCGCGGATCGTCGTAGCGGTCGACCACCACCCGGTCGTTGCGCCCCATCAGGCGGAACGTGGTGTCCACCTCGCCGATGCGCGTCTGCGCCAGCGCCGGCCCGCCCAACACGAGCAACCCGATCGCGACAATCCACCCAGGCATCACGCAACCTCCCGTGGCGGGGCGTCAGGCCGCCGGTTGCGCGAACCGCGCGAACGACGCCGCGACGATCCGATAGATCTCCCGCTTGAAATCCACCGCCAGCCCCGGCAGTGCGGCCAGCTCCACCCAACGCCAGGCGTCGAACTCCGGATGCGGGTCGGCGTCGAGCCAGATGTCGTCGTCGCACCCCAGGAAGCGCAGCGCGAACCAGCGCTGCCGCTGGCCCCGGTAACGCCCGCCCAGCGCCACGCCCAGCAACGCCTCCGGCAACTCGTAGGTCAGCCAGTCCGGATGCTCGCCGATGATTGCCGCGCGGCCCGTGCCGATTTCCTCGGCCAACTCGCGCAACACCGCGATAGCCGGGTCCTCGTCGGCATCGATGCCGCCCTGCGGCAATTGCCAGCCGCCGGCCGCACCCTCGGCGTTCGGAAAATTGGCGCGCCGCGCCACCAGCACGCGCCCGGCCGCGTCGAACAGCGCCGCGCCCACATTCGCCCGGTACGGCAGCCGCGCGCGCAAGTCGGACCGGCTCATCGATGCTCGCCTGCCGCGGCCACGGGCACCGGCGCGGCCACGACGGGCGGCGGCACCATGGCGCTGACCGGCACCAGCGCGATGCCGCGCGAGCCCAGCGTGGCGGCCCAGGCCGCCAGCCGCTCCACCGTCACC
>CAIMEK010000274.1 GCA_903839965.1 uncultured Acetobacteraceae bacterium
GCCGGGGTGCCGGGGCGCTCGCTGTAGGGGAACACGTGCAGGAACGGGATGTCCGTCTCGTTCACAAGAGCAAGCGTATCGCCGAACAGCGCCTCGGTCTCGGTCGGGAAGCCGGCGATCAGGTCCGCCCCGATGGCGATGCCCGGCCGCAGTTGGCGGGCGCGGGCGATGGCCGCCACCACGTCGGCGCGGGCGTGGCGGCGTTTCATGCGCTTGAGGATGAGGTCCGCGCCGGCCTGGATGGACAGGTGCAGATGCGGCATCAGCCGCGGCTCCTCGGCGAGCAGGCGCCACAGGTCGTCGTCGAGGGCGGCCGGATCGATCGAGGACAGCCGCAGCCGCGGCAGTTCCGGCACCAGCGCCAGCAGCCGGCGCACGGCCTGGCCGAGGCACGGGTGCCCGGGCAGGTCGGCGCCGTAGCTGGCGATGTCCACCCCGGTCAGCACCACCTCGTTCCACCCGCCGGCCACCAGCACGCGCACCTGTTCGGCGATCGCCCCGAGCGGCACCGAGCGGTTCGGCCCGCGGCCGAACGGGATGATGCAGAACGTGCAGCGGTGATCGCAGCCCTGCTGGATCTGCACGAAGGCGCGGGCGCGCCCGGCGAATTCGGTGACCAGTTGCGGCGCCGTCGCGCGCGCCGCCATGATGTCGGTGAGCGCGGAGGGCGCGTCCGGCGCCCAGGATTCGGCTTGCAGCTTCTCGGCGTTGCCAAGCACGCGGGCCACGCCGGGCAGCCCCGCCCAGCGGTCCGGCGCGATCTGCGCGGCGCAGCCGGTGACCACGATGCGCGCCTCGGGGTGTTCGCGATGCGCCCGGCGGATCGCCTGGCGGGCCTGCCGCTCGGCCTCGCCGGTAACCGCGCAGGTATTGACCACGATGGTTTCCGGCCCCCCCGCGCGCTCCGCATGGCCGCGGATGACCTCGCTTTCGAAGGCGTTCAGCCGGCAGCCGAAGGTCAGCACCCGCACGCTCATGCAGGCAGTGCCAGCGTGCCGGTAAAGGCGATGGCGACCGGCCCGGTCATCAGCACGTGGCTGTCCGCGCGCCATTCGATCGCGAGTTCGCCGCCGTCGAGCGCCACCGTGGCGCGCCGTCCCGTCAGCCCGCGGCGGGCGGCATTGACCAGGGTGGCGCAGGCGCCCGAGCCGCAGGCCAGCGTCAGCCCGGTACCGCGTTCCCACACGCGCAGCCGGATGCGGTCCGGCGCCAGCACCTGGGCGAAGCCGATATTCGCCCGTTGCGGAAACAGCGCGGCGTGTTCCAGCACCGGCCCGACCCGCGCCACCGCCACGCCGGCCAGGTCGGCCACGAAGAAGGTCGCGTGCGGATTGCCCATCGAGCAGGCGGCGGGGTCGCTTACCCCGCCCTCGGCCAGCGGCAGGTGCAGCGTATCGGCCTCGGCCGCCAGCGGAATGTCACGCCAGCCCAGGCGAACCGGCCCCATATCCACGGTCACGCGGCCGTCGGCGTGCACCTCGCAGGGCAGTTCGCCGCTGATGGTGCGCACCGTCAGCGCCCGGCGGCCGGTCTCGGCGGCCAGCAGGGTGGCGACGCAGCGGGTGGCGTTGCCGCAGGCGCCGGCCTCGCTGCCGTCGGGGTTGCGGATGCGCATGAACACGTCCGCGCCCGGGGCGGCCGGCTCCAGCACGATCACCTGGTCGCAGCCCACGCCGGTATGGCGGTCGGCGATGGCGGCGGCGCGGGCGGGGGTAATGCCGAGCGCGCGCGCGCGCCCGTCCAGCACGACGAAGTCGTTCCCGCAGCCATGCATCTTGAGGAATGGCACGTCCATGACGGCGCTTATATGGGGGGGCGCCCGCTGCACAAAGAGGTGAAGCATCGCACCAGCCCCACCCCGTTGGCTGGACCAAGCCGCGGATCGCGATTATGTTTCGGTCTGTTCACGAGGCGAACGAGCGGCGATGAATTATGTCCTCGAGGGCCAGGCGTGGCCCGGCACCACGATCACCTGGAGTTTCGCCACCACCACCTACCCCGGCGATCTCTGGCGCGCCCCGTTCAGCAGTTACATGACGGCAGCCCAGGCGCAGGTCGAGGCGGTGGTAATTGCCGCGTTCGCGCGCTGGAGCGGCGTCTCCGGGCTCACCTTCGTCCAGGTGCCGGACGGGCCATCCGGCCACGCCGCCGATATCCGCATCGGCTGGGCCAACTTCACCACCACCAACAGCAA
This sequence comes from uncultured Acetobacteraceae bacterium, assembly GCA_903839965.1. Taxonomy (GTDB): domain Bacteria; phylum Pseudomonadota; class Alphaproteobacteria; order Acetobacterales; family Acetobacteraceae; genus Rhodovastum. The sequence goes on from CAIMEK010000274.1 coordinate 2,195, forward strand.
GGACATCGGCCTCACCGTCCCCAACAGCTCCAATGCGGTGTTCTCACCCGATGTGCTGGTGGAGATTCAGGACCCGGCGGAAGTGCCGCTGGTCGCCGACTCCGGCGTGCTCGGCGGGCTGCGCTACAGCCCCTACCAATCGACCTTCTACCAGGTCGTGTTGCACGAAATCGGCCACGCGCTCGGCCTGGGCCACCCCACCGATCCCAACTCGGTCATGTACCCCACCGCCATGGGCGTGCAGAACCAGGACCTCGACGCCACCGACATCGCCGGCATCAACGCCATCTATGCCCCGTTGCTCGCCTACGCGGCGATGGTGCAGTACCCCGCCGACCTCAACGGCGACGGCACCGACGACGTGCTGTTCCGCGATACCGCCAGCGGTTCGCTCGGCGAATTCGTCATGCAATCCGGCAAGCCGACCTGGGTCAATCTTGGCTGGGCGGACCCTGGCCTGCAGGTCGTCGGCCTCGGCGCCTGCTTCGGTGGCCGCACCAGCGACATCCTGTTCCGCGATCCCGTCGGCGGCGGACTCGGCCAGTTCGTCATGGTCGCCAACCACCCGACCTGGGCCAGCATCGGCTGGGCCGACCCCGCTCAGAAGGTCGTCGGCACCGGCGACTTCAACGGCGACGGCACCTCCGACATCCTGTTCCGCAACACCGTCGGCGGCGGGCTCGGCCAGTTCGTCATGCACAACGGCCAGCCGACCTGGGCCGCCATCGGCTGGGCCGATCCTCGCCTCAAAGTGGTCGGCGTGGGCGACTTCAACGGCGACGGCACCTCCGACATCCTGTTCCGCGATCCC
>CAIMEK010000275.1 GCA_903839965.1 uncultured Acetobacteraceae bacterium
CCAGCGCGCCGACGGCACCGATCGGCAACCGCCAGGTGCGTTCGCTGGTGATCTGCAGCAACGGCTCGTTGTGCAACTGGGTGTCCCAGCCCAGCGCATGCCGCTGGCCGATCAGGTCATGGAAGCCGTTCTGCACCTGCTTGCCGAGCGCCGCCGGGCCGACCACGCCCAGCCCGAGCGCCAGCACGCTGCGCGCCTTGTCGCTGTCGTGGATGATCGACACGGTACCCAGCAGCACGCCGGCATAGGGGCGGTCGGCGAGCGGCGGGTTGGCGGTGTTGGTATTGGTGGGCGTGTAGATCTGCTGGCTCAGGTCCACGGCGATGCGTTACCGCCCGTCGCCCCACAGCGTTTGCCCGATCCCCTGCAGGAAGTCCGGCACGCCGCCCTCGCCCGAGGTCCAGCCCAGCCGGATCCCGTTGGTGTAGTCGCGATCGGTCAACTTGGCAGTGCTGATCGAGGCGTTCTCGCCCTGCAGCGTCCAGATCGAAGCGGTGTCCGCCGGCTTCGCGGGCGCGGGCGCCGGCGCCGGCGTCGATGCGGTAGGCGACTGTGCCGCTGCCGGGGCCGTGCTCAGGGCGATGGCCACCAGCGTGAGGCCCAGGAATGTCTTCGCCGTGTTGGCGCGCATGCGGGGGTTCTCCAGATCGTCGCCGGATCATTACCCGTTTCTTTGCCGCGCCGGAACCCACCTTCGTTTGGCGTGGATCGGAACCTTGCAATAATCGGCAACGTGCCGCCGCGGGGGCGGCGTGGAAAGCTCCGGCACCGGGCACGCGGCGGGGCCGCCGGTGCAGCTAGGCGGTGGCGATGGCCCCGGTGCTGCTCAACCCCCGAACACCGGCTTGCGCTTTTCGAAGAAGGCGCGGCGGGCCTCCGCGGCGTCCGGCGAGAGGCTCAGTTCGGTGGTGTAGATCTGTTCGACGCGGAAGCCCTCGCGCGCGTCGAGCGCCTCGACCGAGGGGAACGAGCCACGGATGCGCCGCACCGCGGCCGGGCTTTTCTCGGCGATGGTGCTGGCGAGCGCGATGGCGGCCGGGAGCAGTTCGACCTCGGGCAACACGGCTTCCACCGCGCCCAGGCGGTAGAATTCCGCCGCCGGCACGCGCTCGGCGGTCAGCAGCATGCGCCGCAGCTTCGACGGCGGCAGGATGCGCTGCAGGATGCTGGCGCCGCCGCCCTGCCCCACGTCGATCTCCGGCATGGCGAACACCGCCTTGTCCGAGGCGAGGATAATGTCGCAGCAGGCGGCCAGCACGCAGCCGGCGCCCAGCGCCGCGCCCTGCACGGCGGCGATCACCGGTTTGCTGCTGTCCAGGATGGCGAAGAACACGTCGCGCGTCAGCCGGTTGGCGCGCACGTAGTCGCCGTCGGCGCTGGTCTGCGCGGCCTTTTCCTTGATGTCGGCACCGGCGCAGAAGATGTGCCCCTTGGCGGTGAGCACGATGGCGCGCACCTCGGCGCTGCCTTCCAGCCGGTCGAACACCCGCAGCATGGCCTCGCGGATGTCGCGGCCGAGCGCGTTCACCGGCGGCCGGGCCAGCGTGACCACGGCGACATGCGGCGCCGCGATGGCAACCTCGAGATTGATTTCGTCCATGGCAGGAACTCCAGCGAACGCCGATTTTCTATTGTCCGGGTCCGAACGCCCACATCGGCAGGGTCAACGCGATCGGCGGGAACAGAATGAGCAGAATCAGCACCAGGATTTCAACCGCCAACAGCGGCCAGACAGCGATCGTGTAGTCCACGATATCCACGTCGAGCACGCCGCAGGAAATGAACATCAGCGTTCCGACCGGCGGGTGCACGGCGCCCAGGCTGAGGTTCAGCGACATCAGCACGCCCAGATGCACGGGGTCGACGCCGACATGGGTGGCGATCGGCACCAGAATGGGCGTCAGCAGGATCAGCCCGGCCACGCTCTCCAGCACCATGCCGATGAGCAGCAGGAACACGTTGATGATGATCAGCATCATCAACGGGCTGGTGACCATCGACCGCATGGTCCCCTCGACATGCGCCGAGATCTGGTCGAGCGTCATGTAGTAGCCCAGCGCGTTGGCCGCGCTGATGATCAGCATGACGACGGCGGTGGCCAGGGCCGCTTCGGTGATGAGGCCCCAGAGTTGCCAGTATTTCAGCTCGCCATAGACGAACAGGCCGACCACCAGCGAGTACACCACGATGACGGCGCCGGCCTCGGTGGGCGTGAAGATGCCGTAGCGCAGCCCGAAGATCACCACGAAGGGCAC
>CAIMEK010000276.1 GCA_903839965.1 uncultured Acetobacteraceae bacterium
CATGGTGCTGGCGCTGGTCGGCCAGTCCGTGCCGAGCTTCTGGATGGGCATCATGTTCATCCTCGCCTTCGGCCTCGGCCTGGGCTGGCTGCCGATGTCGGGGCATGTGCCGGTGCTGGCGCCGCTGCTCGCCGGCGACCTGCGGCAGGCCTGGCATAATCTGCCGGAGGCGGCGCTGCACCTGGTGCTGCCGGCGGTGACCATCGCGTTCTTTTCGCTGGCTCGCAATTCGCGGCTGGTGCGCTCGTCGATGCTGGAAGTGCTGCAGCAGGACTACGTGCGCACGGCGCGCGCCAAGGGGCTGCGCGAACGCCGCGTGGTGATCGGGCACGCGTTGCGCAATGCCTGGATGCCGGTGGTCACCATGATCGGGCTGGAATTCGGCTTCCTGCTCGGCGGCGTGGTGGTGGTGGAGACCATCTTCGCCTGGCCCGGGGTCGGCCGGATGGTGTTCAACGCCATCAACCAGCGCGACATCCCGCTGGTGCAGGCCGCGGTGGTGATGCTGTCCGGGGTGTTCGTCGGGCTGAACCTGGTGGTCGACCTGCTCTACGCCTGGCTCGATCCGCGGGTGCGGCTGGCATGAGGACGGGTCGGGCGAGCCGGCGATGGAGTCGCCTGTGGCGGGCGAAGTTTCCCATCGCCGCCATCCTGGTGCTGCTGATGGTGGCCGGCGCGGCGGCGTTCGCGCCGCAACTCGCGCCGCGCGATCCCAATCGCCAGAGCATCATCGCGCGGCTGCAGCCGCCGCTGACTCCGAACCGGCAGGGGCGCATCGATTTCGTGCTCGGCAGCGACGGGCTCGGGCGCGACATCGCCTCGCGGCTGATCTACGGCGCGCGGGTGTCGGTGGTGGTCGGGCTGGCGGCGGTGCTGATCGGCGGCGTGCTGGGCACGGTGCTCGGGGTGCTGGCCGGCTACGTGGGCGGGGTGACCGGGTCGGTCATCATGCGCGCGGCCGATATCCAGCTCGCGTTCCCGTTCATCCTGCTCGCCATCATGGTGCTCGTGGTGCTGGGGCCGGGGCTGGCGAACCTCATTCTGGTGCTCGGGGTGGGGCAGTGGGTGACCTATGCGCGCATCGCCCGCGCGCAGACGCTCGGGGTGAGCGAGAAGGAATATGTCGAGGCGGCGCGGGCGATCGGCGCCCGGCATGGGCGCATCCTGCGCCACACCGTGCTGCCCAACATCGTCGCGCCGCTGATCGTGGTGGCGTCGTTCAACCTGGCCGGGGTGATCCTGTCCGAGGCGGCGCTGTCGTTCCTCGGGCTGGGCGTGCCGCCCACCGTGCCGAGCTGGGGCGGCATGCTGGCCGAGAGCCGCGACCAGTTGCTGGCGGGGCGGTGGTGGATGGCGGTGCTGCCGGGGCTGGCCATTGCGCTCACCGCGCTTTCCTGCAACGTGCTTGGCGACTGGTTGCGCGACGAACTGGACCCGCGGCTCAAGGAAGCGGGCTGACCGAACGAGGAAACCATGACCGACACACCGGCATTTGCCTGCGACTGCCACATCCATGTTTTCGGCGATCCGGCGCGGTACCCGCCGTCGCCGCAGCGCGCCTATACGCCGGTGGCGGCGACGCTGGCGCAATGGCGCGCCATTTCCGAGCCGCTCGGCCTGCGGCGGGTGGTGCTGGTGCAGCCCAGCGCCTACGGCACCGACAACACCTGCATGCTGGACGGGCTGCGCGCGGCGGGCGACAGCGCGCGCGGCGTCGCCGTGATCGACGCGGCGACCCCCGACGCGGACCTGTCCGCCATGCACGCGCTCGGCGTGCGCGGCGTGCGGCTGAACCTGCTCACCAGCTTTGCGCTTGGCGAGGAAGCGGTGCCGGCATTGATGCGCGCCACCGCGGCGCGCATCGCCGGGCTGGGCTGGCATCTGCAAGTGCTGGCCGACGGCAAGCTGCTCGACCGCATCGCCGAGGCCATCCCGACGCTCGGCGTGCCGGTGATGCTGGACCACATGGCGAGCCTGAAGGCCGCGCTTGGCCCGGACCAGCCCGGGCTGCAGGCCGCCTTGCGCCTGCTGCGCCAGGGCGCGTGCTGGATGAAGGTGTCCGGCGCCGACCACGTCGCCTCCCGGCGCGATGCGCCGCAGGAAGCGCTGGCGATGATGCGAGGCTTCGTCGAGGCCAATCCGGACCGCCTGGTCTGGGGCTCGGACTGGCCGCATATCGGCCCGCTCGGCGCCGGGGGCGGCACGCAGAAGGTGAACTACCTGACGATGGAGCACGCGGCCTTGCTGGCATTGCTGCGCCAGGCCGCGGGGGACGCCTGCGGGCGCATCCTCGCGGACAACGCCGCGAAGTTCTACGGCTGGAACTGAAGGTTCGTCAGGCGCCGCCTTCCCGCGCCACCGCCGCCGCGTCCAGCTCCATGCCGCGTGACGGCGGGGCGGCGAAGGCCGCGGCGATCTCGTCGTTCATGGCGGCGTCGGGGATGTTGCTGCGCGACAGGGTGCGGATCAGTGCCTGCGTCTCGAACGAGAACACGCGCTCGAGCGTCGGGCCGGTTGCATCCGGGGGGGCGAAGCGCAACAGGCCGCGCGCGGGCAGCAGGCCGCGCAGGCCCAGCCAGGCGTTGCCCGGCACGAAGCGGCGCGCCATCGCCGTCCGCCCGGCCGCCGACAAGCGGGGCCAGCCGCCGAGCCAACGCGCGATATTGGCGGCCGCGGCCGTTTCCGCCGGGCCCGGCGCGCGCTGCACGCGGTTGCGGTAGAACAGTTCCAGCGCCCCGGCGATGTCCTGCCGGGGATTGGCGCGCAGCAGCAGGTCTTCCTGCTCCGGCCGGTAGCCTGGCGCCACGCGCGCCAGCAGGTCCGCCACCGCCGTGCCGTCGCGCAGCGTATGCGCGTTGACCAGCACGGTCTCGGCCTGCGCGGCGGCATTGCGGTACGAGGCCGCATGATCGAAGGCGAACCCCCACTCGTGCCAGCGCAGCCAGCGGTGCCGCAGCACGGTGCGCAGCAGGCTCGCGATTTCCTGGCCCTCGCCATGGCGCAGCAACTCGGCCGCCAGCGATTCCAGGTACTCGACCTGGTTACGGACGTAGAGCAGCAGCACCTTGCGATGGCCACGCAGCAACGGATGGGCGAGCAACGGGGCAAATCCATCCGCCCTGTCGAGCAGCGTCTCGAAGCATTCGCTGGACAGCACGGCGTTGCCCGGGAAAGCCACGATCTCGCGTGCGACGTCGTCGAGCGTGCCGTAGAGCGGGTCGAACCAACGGTCGCGCGCGATCTGCCAGGCGATGTTGTGGTGGGCGCAGCCATGCACGCTGCCGGCGCGCGGCACCAGCAGGCCGTGCGCCCGCAGCGCGTCGCACCGGCGCGCCAGCACCTCCTGCACCGCCGTGGTTCCGGTTTTGTGCAGGCCGCAATGCACGAACAGGGTGCGGCTGTTGGCCGTCTTCATCCGCAATTCTTTGTTTTATCCTCACAACGCACCCCAGCACCCGGCGCGCATGGGCGGCATCACTCCGCCGGCTTGGTCTGCGGGGTTTCCGGCGCCGGCGTGGGCTGGCCCTTTATGCGCTCGCGCAAGGCCTGGAACAGCACGTAGAGCACCGGGATGACGAAGATGCCGAGCACGCTGGCCGCGATCATGCCGCCGAACACCGGGGTGCCCACGTTGCGCCGCGCCAGCATGCCGGGGCCGGTGGCGACCACCAGCGGCAGCAGGCCGAGGATGAAGGCGAAGCTGGTCATCATCACCGGCCGGAACCGCTGCCGCGCTCCCTCGGCGGCCGCCTGCAACAACGGCACGCCGCTCTCGCGCTGCGCCTTGGCGAACTCGACGATCAGGATGCCGTTCTTCGCGGCCAGGCCGATCAGCACCACCATGCCGATCTGCCCGTAATGATCGAGCGTCAGGCCGCCCAGCACGATGGCGGCGAAGGCGCCCAGCACGCCCACCGTCACCGACAGCAGCACGGGCACCGGGATGGTCCAGCTCTCGTAGAGCGCGACCAGGAACAGGAAGGCGAACAACACGGCGAAGCCGAGAATCATTCCGGTCTTGCCCTCGGCCCGCTTTTCCTGGAAGGCCGTGTCGGTCCATTCGCCCCGATAGCCCTGCGGCAGGGTGCGCGCGGCGACCTCCTCCATGGCCGCCAGGGCGGCACCGGTGGAAATTCCGGCGGCGCCTTCGCCCTGCACCACCGCGGCGCGCTTGTTGTTGTAGCGGATCAGCGATTGCGGACCCAGCACGGGCCGCACTTCGGCCAGCGCGCGCATCGGCACCATGCGGCCGGTCGTGCTGCGCACGTTGATGCGGAAAAGATCGTCGATGCTGGCACGGTCGGAGGCCTCGGCCTGCACCTGCACCTGCCAGGTGCGGCCGAACAGGTTGAGGTCGTTGATGTAGGCGCCGCCCAGGCTGGCGCCGAGCCCCTGGAACACCGCGCTGAGCGGCACGCCCAGCACCTGCGCCTTCTCGCGGTCGATGTCGAGGTAGACCGAAGGCGTCGAGGCCGAGTAGGTGCTGAACACTCGTTCCAGGCGCGGGTCCTGGTTGGCCGCCACGAGCAGGCCGCGCAGCACTTGCGCCATGGCCTTCGGTTCACCGCCGCCGAGGTCTTCGAGGACGTAGCTGAACCCGCCGCCGGTGCCCAGGCCGATGATCGGTGGCGGCGCCATCGGAAGGGCATAGCCGCCGCGCAACTGCTGCAACTGCGCACCCACGCGCGCGATGGCCGCGTCGGCGACCAGGTCGGGCGCGTCGCGCTCGGCGAACGGCTTCATCGTTACCACCGCGAAGGCGGCGTTGGCCTGGGCGATGTTGTCGATGAAGTTCAGGCCGATGATCGAAGTGATATCCTGCGTGGTCTTTTCCGCCGCCAGGATGTGCTCGACCTGGGTGACGAATTCGGTGGTGCGGCCGACCGACGCGCCGTCGGGCAGCCCCATTATGACGAAGTAGGCGTTCTGGTCGTCCTGGGGCAGGAAGCCGGTGGGGGTGAGCTTGCCGAGCACGGCGGTGCCGGCGACGGCCAGCGCCACCATCGGCAGGCTCACCAGCGAGATGCGCACCAGCCGCGCCACCACCGCGCCATAGCCGTCGCGCACGCGGTCGATGGATCGCATCACCAGCCCGATCGGCCCGCGGCGAGGGCCGTGGTGGCGCTTGAGCAGGATGGCGCAGAGCGCGGGCGACAGCGTCAGCGCGTTCACCGCCGAGATCAGCATCGACACCGCGACCGTCACCGCGAACTGGCGGAACAGCTCGCCCGAAATGCCGGGGATGAAGGCGATCGGCACGAACACGCTGAGCAGCACCATGGTGATGGCGACCACCGGCGCGGTGATTTCGGCCATGGCATGCTTGGTGGCGTCCGCCACGCTGAGATCCGGGCGCGCCGCCATGACCCGCTCGACGTTCTCCACTACCACGATGGCATCGTCGACCACGATGCCGATCGCCAGCACCATGGCCAGCAGCGACACCGTGTTGGCCGAATAGCCGACGGCATTCAGCACGATGAAGGTGCCGATCAGGCTGACCGGCACGGCGATGGTGGGGATCAGCGTGGCGCGCAGGTTGCCGAGGAACAGGAACACCACCAGCACCACGAGGACGAAGGCCTCCAGGAGGGTTTTCTTCACCTCGTGGATGGTGGCGGTGACGAAGGTGGTGGCGTCGTAGGTCACTTGCCACTGGATGTCGTCGGGCATCTGGTCCTGCAGCCCGCGCAGGGTCTGGCGCACCGCCTCCAGGGTTTCGAGCGCATTCGCGCCGGGCGCCTGGTAGATGCCGATCGCCGCCGCCGGCGCGCCGCCCAGATGCGTTTCGATGTCCAGGTTGGCGGCCCCCAGTTGCACGCGCGCGATGTCGCGCAGGCGCAGTACCGATCCGTCGGGATTGCTGCGGATGACGATGGCGCCGAACTCTTCCGGCGTGGTCAGGCGGCCCTTGGTCTGGACGTTGAACTGCAGCTGCTGGTCGTTGCTGATGGGGCGCGCACCGATGCGCCCGACGGCCGCCTGGGCGTTCTGCGAACGGATGGCCTCCATCAGGTCCGCCACGGAAAGGTCGAGCCCGGTGAGCCGGTCGGTCTGCACCCAGACCCGCATGGCGTAGTCCTGCGGGCCGAAGATCTGCGCGTCGCCGACGCCGGACGTGCTCTTGACGGCGTCGAGCACCTTGATGGTGACGAAGTTGCTGAGGAACAGCGAGTCGTAGGTGCGCTTGGGCGAGGTGAAGGCGATCATGCCCAGCATCGCCGCCGACTTTTTCTCCACGACGACGCCCTGCTGGCGCACGTCCGAGGGCAGCTTGGAGAGCGCGATCTGCACGCGGTTGTTGACGTTGACGGTGTTGATGTCCGGGTCGGTGCCGAGCTCGAAGGACAGCGTCAGCACGTAGCTGCCGTTGTTGCCGCTGACGCTCTTCATGTAGATCATCTTGTCGACGCCGACGATCTGCTGCTCGATGGGCTGTGCGACCGTGGCCTCCACCACCGCGGCGGAAGCGCCTGGATAGGTGGTGGTGACGGAGACCTGGGGCGGCACGATGTCCGGGTATTGCGCCACCGGAATGCTCAGCAGCGACAGCAGCCCCGCGATGGTCATGACGATGGCGATGACCGCGGCGAAGCGCGGCCGGTCGACGAACAGCGCGGAGATCATGGCTCAGAGCCCCTTGACGGGAGAGGCCACCACCGGCGCGCCCGGGCGCAGCGCCATCAGGCCCTCGACCACCACCTGTTCGCCGTCCTGCAGCCCTTTCTCGACAACCACGTTGCGGCCGACATCGGCGCCGGTTTCCACCCGGCGCACGACGGCATGGCCCCCCTCGACGACGAAAACGTAGGTGCCCTGCTGGTCGGTGAGCAGGGCGGCCTGGGGCACCACCAGGCTTTGCTCGGGCGTCGCACCTTCGATGCGTGCCCGCACGAACTGGCCGTCGACCAGGTCGCCGATTGGATTGGGTAGCCGGGCGCGCGCCAGGATCGTGTCGGTGCCGCGATTGACGGTGACATCGAGGAAGTCGAGGCGGCCGAGCTGATCGTAGTCCGTGCCATTGGCGAATTGCAGCCGCACCACCGCCGTGTTGGCGACCTCGCGGGCGCCCTTCTGGTGCAACTCCAGGAGGTCGCGCTCGCTGACCGGGAAGGTGACGTAGATCGGGTCGACGCTGACGATGGTGGCCAGCACGCCGGACTGCGGGTTGACCACGTTGCCCTTGGTCACCGAGGTGCGACCGATCCTGCCGGAGATCGGCGCGGAGATGGTGGTGTAGCCGAGGTTGATCGTGGCGGTGCGCAGGTCGGCGTCGGCGCTGATCATGGCGCCCTGGGCGGTTTGCTGCGCGGCCTGCCGGTCGTCGCGCGTGGCCACCGAGCCGGCGTTGGTGCGCAGCAGTTCCTGCGCCCGCGCCAACTGGATGCTGGCGTTGGCGAGCTGGGCCTGCGCCTGCAGCAGGGCACCGCGCGCCTGCAACTGGGCGGCGATGAACGGATCGGACTCGATGGTGAACAGCTTGTCGCCTTCCTTGACGAGGCCGCCTTCCTCGAAATCGACCGACTGCAGGAAACCGGTGACCCGTGCCCGCAGGTCGACCTTCTGGATGGCTTCCACCCGGCCGACAAACGTCGTGGCCTGGGTGACGGCCTGGCGGGCTGCCGTGACGACACCGACCGGAACGGCCTGCGGGGTGGACTGGGCGAGCGCTGCGCCGGGAAGGAGCAAGATCAGTAGCAGGGCGAGACGACGCATGGCCGATCCTTCCGGCGGGGGAGACTCATCGGTATCGACTTGAAGTTAAAAAATCAATCATTCGCCGGCGTTTGTTGCCTCGCATCCGGCCGGCGGCGGCGGTAGCATCGGGCATGCGGCGACGGTGGGACCGCAGCCCGATGGGAGATCAAGGCATGTCTGGAACGCCGATCGTTGCCGGCCGCGCGCCGATCAAGGTGCATGTCGAGGCAGGCAAGTCGTACTGGTGGTGCGCCTGCGGGCGCAGCGCTGCGCAGCCATTCTGCGACGGCAGCCACAAGGGGACCGGATTGGCGCCGATGGAATACAAGGCGGAGAAGGACGGGGATGCCTGGTTCTGCGCCTGCAAGCAGACCGGCAGGAAGCCGATGTGCGACGGCAGCCATAAGAAGGCATGAGGGCGAGCCGTCCGGTCTGCTGCTTCTGCAGCAGGGGCGTGATCAGCGTCGCCATGCATAATCCGCATGGCGGCCCCGGGCAGCGACTTCGCCGTGCGGGCTCATTGTCGACAGGTCCGTTGGCGGTGCTGCAAGGGGCCTGTTTTGCTGGGTTTCGGCCAGATGGATGAGGGGGGTGGAAATCGGCCTGTAATGTCGTTGACATGTTCAACCGGGCCGCCTAGAAAGCGCCTCCCCGACGCCGGGACAACCGGAGCCGATCTGAAAACGGGTTTGTTCTTTGACAACTGTATATGGGATTGGAAGGGATACGTTGGCGGCGCTCCGTGCTTATATGGCTTTCGGGTCGTATGGGATGGGCAATTGGGTTAGCTGGTTAGGTTTTGGGTTTATGCTGATTCTGATGCTTTGAG